>NZ_JALKFY010000616.1:0-127433 GCF_023242985.1 Frankia sp. Mgl5
GGCGTGGGGTGTCGGTGCGGCTGGTGAGTGTGAGGTGTCAGTGAGGCTGGTGGGTGGCGGGGGTGGGGCGGGGTGTGCGGGGGTGGGCGGTCATCTGCAGGGGCTGGGGGCGCAGGGTTACGCGGGGGATGGGGGTTACCGGGCGGCCTGGGGTGGGGGTCAGGGTTCGGATGGAGCTGATCGCGGCCAGGGCCAGTGCTCCTTCCATCTCGGCGAAGGTGTTGCCGATGCACTGGCGGGTTCCGCCGCCGAAGGGGAAGTAGGCGTACTTCGGGCGGGTGGGGTCGGGGGTCAGCCAGCGCTGGGGGCGGAACTCCTCGGGGGCGGGCCACCAGGTGGGGTCCCGGTGGATCACCCACTGGCTCAGCAGGACGTTCGTGTCCGCGGGCAGGTGGTACCCGGCGAGGGTGACGTCCCTCGTCGTGCGGCGCAGGAGGATCCACGCGGGTGGGTACAGGCGCAGGGTCTCGCTGAACACGGCCCGGGTGTAGGGCAGCTCGGCCAGGTCCGCGGTGGTCGGTTTTCGGCCGTTGAGGACGTCGTCGAGTTCGGTGTGCATCCGGTCGCGGGCCTGCGGGTTGGTGGCGAGCAGGTGGTAGGCCCAGGTCATCGCGTTCGCGGTGGTCTCGTGACCGGCCAGCAGGATGGTCAGCGCCTCGTCGCGGATCGAGGTGTCGTCCAGGGGGGCGCCGGTGTCGGCGTCGCGGGTGGCCAGCAGGGTGGACAGCAGGTCGGAGCCGGCGGCGTCGAGTGATCTGCGCTGCTCGATCATCTCCATGACCACGGCGGTGAGGTCGTCCCGCGCGTCGCGTGCCGCTCGCAGCGGGCCGATCGGCAGGTGCTGCTGCAGGCGCATGGCTCCCGGGAGAACGGCCAGCTGGGACAGCCGCATGTTCGCGGCGACGGCGCGGCGCACCCGCCGGACCACCTCGCTGTCGACGTCGACGCCGAACACGGTGCGGGCGACGATCGCGAGGGTCAGCTCGCTCATGTCGGTGTGGACCTCGCGGCGGGAGCCGTCCGCCCAGCCCAGCGCGGTGGCGCGGGACAGCTCGGAGATCGCGGCGCCGTAGCCGGCGATCCGCTCGCGGTGGAACATCGGCTGGATCAGCCGGCGGCGGGTCCGGTGGAGGTCTCCGCCGCTGGTGAGCAGGCCCGAACCAAGCAGCAGGGACAGCGGCTGGATTCCCTCGCCCGGCGGCATGGTGCGCCGGCGCAGGCCCTTCGCGTAGGCCCGCTGCTCGCCCACCAGAACCTGCTCGACCGCGTCGGGGCCGCACACGAGGTGGAAGCCGCCGCGCCCGACCGGCACCCGGACGATCGGGCCGTAACTGGTGCGCAGCCGGGTGAACAGGCGGAGCGGGTCGGCGAGCAGCTCGCGCAGGAACGCCGGGGTGGCCCGGCCCGGCCCCGGTGCCTGCGCCCCGGTGTGCCCCGCGGTGGGGAGGCGGTCGATCGACATGTGCGGCTCCAGGAGGCGCTCCGGGGACAGCGGCCCCGTACCGCGCCCTCGGGATTCATCCTGGACCCCGGGCCGGGTGGCCGACCGTCTCGCCGGCCGCGGGCGGGCCTGTACTGGCGGCCCGTGCGCGGCCCGCGGGTGGGTACCGTGGTGTCTCGGACGGGTACCGGCGGGCCGGCTGGTGATCGGCGGCGGCGGGACGGGGCTCGCGGGGCGCGGGAGGCGGCAGCGTGGTGAGGGTGGCGCAGGTCGGAGGGCGGTGCTGGCGGGAGCCGATCCCGTCGGCGGCGGGGCCGGGCAGGTGAGCGCGACCGCGGCGCCGGACGGCACGCCCGTCGACGAGCAGGCTGGTGTCGGCCACCCGGACGCCTTCCAACGTCTCTACACGCCGCATCGCATGGCGTACATCAAGGGGGCGGGGCGGTCCCCCGACGACGAGTGCCCCTTCTGCGCCATCGTGGCGATGACGGACGAGGACGGCCTCGTGGTCGCCCGGGGAAAGTCCGTATACGCCGTACTTAATTTGTATCCATACAACGCGGGTCATTTGATGGTGGTGCCGTACCGCCATGTCGCCGACTATGCCGAGATGGACTACGACGAGACGGTGGAGATGTCGTTGTTCGTCCAGCACGCGTTGCGCGCGTTGCGGATGGCGAGTGGCGCGCACGGCTTCAACACCGGTATGAACCTCGGTTCGGTGGCCGGCGCCGGAATCGCCGCCCATGTGCACCAGCATGTTGTTCCGCGCTGGGGTGGTGACACGAACTTCATGCCCGTCGTCGGCGCGACCCGGGTGTTGCCGGCGCTGCTCGGCCAGACGCGGGAGCTGCTCGCGCAGGCGTGGCGGCGCACCGAGCGGACGGCCTGACCCACCCGCGCGGGGGGTGGGCCGGCGGCCGTCCGCGGTAACCCGCTGTCACCCGGGAGGGTCGGGCCCGGCGCCGTCCGGCACAGCCGCGCCCGCCCGGGTCATGCCGGCGCGGGGCGGCCGTGCGGGGTCACGACTGCTCGGTGAACCTGGCCGTCAGATGGTCGGGAACCGGCTCGTAACCGAGGGGGCGGCGGCTGAAGACGCCCGTCCCGTGGCTCACGGAGCGTAGGTCGACGGCGTAGCGGGTCATCTCGGCCGCGGGGATCTCCGCGTGGATGGCGGTGCGCGCCGGGACCTCCGGGCCGCCGTTGCCGACCGGCGCCATCCCCACGACCCGGCCGCGCCGCGCGGAGACGTCGCTCATCACCGCGCCGACGTGCTCGTCGGGCACGGTGACGTGCACCTCCAGGACGGGTTCGAGCAGCACCACGCCGGCCGCGCGCGCGGCCTCCCGCAGCGCCAGGCCGCCGGCCGCCTGGAAGGCCATGTCGGACGAGTCGACGCTGTGCGCCTTCCCGTCGACCAGGCGCACCCGCAGGTCGACGGCGGGGAACCCGGCCTCCAACCCCCGCTCCAGCTGGGCCCGCACTCCCTTCTCCACCGAGGGAATGAACTGGCGGGGGACCGCGCCGCCGACGACCTCGTCCACGAACTCGAAGCCGCTGCCGGCGGGCAGCGGCTCGACCTTGAGGCGGCAGATCGCGTACTGCCCGTGGCCGCCCGACTGCTTCACCAGCCGCCCGACGCCCTCGGCCGGCCCGCGCAGCGTCTCCCGCATGGGAACCCTCAGCGGGATCTTCTCGAGGGTGACGCCGAACCGCTCCCGCAGGCGGTCCAGGACGACGTCGCAGTGGGCCTCGCCCATGGACCACAGGACGAGCTGGCCGGTCTCGGTGTCCTGCGTGACGGTCAGGGTGGGGTCCTCGGCGCAGACACGGCCCAGCGCCGCGGACAGCTTGCTCTCGTCGGAGCGGGCCGGGGCGCGCACGGCTACGGGCAGCAGCGGCTCCGGCATCGTCCAGGCGGGCAGGTGGCGCGGGTCCGCCGGGTCGGAGAGGGTGTCCCCGGTCTCGGCGGTGGACAGCCGGGTGATGACGCAGATCCCGCCGGCGGCGCACTCGTCGACCGAGTGCAGCGCGATGCCGACGGCCTGCGAGAGCGCCCCGACCCGCTCGTCGTCGTCGTGGTCGGGATGTCCGGCGGCCGCCCGTCCGTGGCCTGAGACGTGTACGGCCGCGTCGGGGCGCAGGATGCCGGAGAAGACCCGGACGAGGGACATCCGGCCGATGTACGGGTCGGTGGTGGTGCGGACGATCTCGGCGACCAGGGGCCCGGCCGGGTCGCCGACCGCCGGTGGGCACGGTGAGCCGTCGGGGCGGGTGAGGCTGGGCAGCGGGTGCTCGCGCGGGGACGGGAAGGCGTGCGCGAACAGGTCGAGCAGCTCCACGGTGCCCAGGCCGGGCGGCACGCCACGCGCTCCGGCCGCGGCGCGCGACGGTACCGCGAGCGGCAGGACGGGGTAGAACGACCCGCGCGCCACCGCGGTCTCCAGGTCGTCGAGCAGCATCTTGGGGTCGAGCTCCTCGCCGCCGAGGTACCGCTCGAGCAGGCTCTCGTCCTCGCTCTCGGCGATGATCCCCTCGACCAGGGCGCCGCGCGCCGCCCCCGCGGCGCCGGTCAGCTCGGCCGGGGGCTCCTGCTCGCGGCGGGTCCCGGCCGAGTACTCGACCACCCGTCCGGTGAGCAGGGCGACGAGCCGGGACGGCTCCGCGCCGCCGGGTTCGGGCAGGTAGACGGGCAGGACTCCGGCGCCGAAAGTCTCCTGGCAGGCGAGCAGGGTCGCGTCGAAGTCGGCCCGGGGATGGTCCAGCCGGGTGATGGCGATCGCGCGGGGCATGCCGACCGTCGCGCACTCCTCCCAGAGCATCCTGGTCGACCCGTCGATGCCCTCGAGGGCGCTGATGACGAACAGGGCGGCGTCCGCCGCGCGTAGGCCCGCTCGCAGCTCCCCGACGAAGTCCGGGTAGCCGGGGGTGTCCAGCAGGTTCACGGCCAGGCCACGGTGGCGCAGCGAGGCCAGGACGAGCGAGATGCTCCGCTGGGCCGGTTCTCCGCCGGGGGATGCGCCCGCGCCGCCCCCGGCGGCACCCACCCCGGGCGCGCCCCCGTCGGCCCCGGCGCGGGCCTGGCCGCCGGCGCCTCTGCCGTTGGTGTTGGCGCGGCCGTTGCCACCCTTCCCGCCGTTGCCGTTGCCGTTGCCGTTCGCTGGCATGGTGGTGGCGGGCTGCCCGTCGAGGAACTCGGCCACCTGGAGGAGATGCCGCAGCAGGGTCGTCTTGCCGGCACCGGTGTGCCCGACGAGGACCACGTTGCGCACCTCGCACGGAGTTGCTGACATTCCGGCCTCCCAACAGGGTGCGGCGGAGCCGGTGCGCCGGCGCGACTCCGCCGGCGCGGATCCGCCTGGCTCGCGGTGCCCGCGGCCGGCCGAGGGGCCGTACCCCGCGGGCGTCCTGTTCTGCGTGGCAGGTCCTGCGCGCCGTGTCTGTCGTGTGTCCGCCGCGGGCACTGGTATGTACCCCGAAGAGTCCTCCGATGTGACGTGGGGAACAACCCCAGCCCCGATCGTGATCGGATATGAGCGGATCGTGACGGCGGTACTGTGAGACCGCCCCAACCCGGGCGGTACGCCAGAGACGACGGGACGGACATGCTCGCAAGCAAGGCGCGACCCCAGATCCAGAAGGTGCTCGATCCGTTGAGCCAGTGGGCCGCGCGCTCGTCGGTGTCACCCGACATGGTGACGGTGATCGGCACGATCGGGGTGGCCGGCGGGGCCCTCGGCTTCTTCACCCGCGGAGTGTTCTTCGTCGGAACGCTCGTCATCACCCTGTTCGTCTTCTCGGACCTGATGGACGGGGTGATCGCCCGGGCCCGCGGCATCTCCTCCAAGTGGGGCGCGTTCCTGGACTCGACCTCCGACCGGGTCGGCGACGGCGCGATCTTCGGGTCACTGGTGATCTGGTACGCGGGCGACGGCGACTCGCTGCCGCTGGCGGGCGCCGCCCTGCTCTGCCTGGTCGCCGGCTCCGTGACCTCATATGTCAAGGCCCGCGCCGAGGGCCTGGGGTTCAGCTGTGACGTCGGGTTCGCCGAGCGCGGCGAGCGTCTGCTGATCCTGCTCGTGGCCGCCGGCCTGTACGGCCTGGGCGTGCCCTACCTGCTGCCCGCGGCGCTGTGGTTCCTGGTCGGGGCGACCCTGCTCACCGTGAGCCAGCGGGTGGTGCACGTGCACCGCCAGTTCGTCCGGTCCGGGCGGCCCACGCTCGCCCCGCCGGCCGGCTCGCCGGCACCCGACCCGGCTGCCGAGCAGCCCGGCTCGCCGGGCGGCGACCCGTCCGGTGCCGCGTCGGTCATGAGCGCGGGCGGCGGCATGGACGGCGCACCCACCCCGGCCGGGGCGGGCGGCGCGCAGCAGCCGGCGGTGCCGGCACAGCAGCCGCAGCCGGCCGTGCTGGCACAGCAGCCGCAGCCGCCGGTGCCCGCGGTGCCGCGGATAGCTCCGGGCCACTGACCGCGCGAATCGGAACCGACCGTCGAATGACGTCCGCGGGGCGGGTGACGCTGCTCGGCTACGTGCTGGGGTGGCGTCTCGTCCGGCTGCTGCCCGAGTGCGTCGCCGCCTGGTGTTTCGCCCGTGCCGCGGATCTCGCCCACCGCCGTGGCGGGCGCGGGACGGCGCGGCTGCGCGCCAACCTGGCCCGGGTCGTGCCGCCGGGCACCGACCTCGACGCGCTGACCCGGTCCGCGCTGCGCTCCTACGCGCGGTACTGGATGGAGGTCTTCCGTCTTCAGGACATGCCGACCCGCCGGCTGGTCGGCGCCATGCGGGTGCTCGACGAGGACCGGCTGCGCCGCGCGCACGCGACCGGCCGGGGCGTCATCCTGGCCCTGCCGCACATGGGGAACTGGGAGCAGGCCGGGGCGTGGCTGGTGGCCACCGGCATCCCGTTCACGACGGTGGCCGAGCGGCTGCGCCCCGAGGAGCTCTTCGAACGGTTCGTCCGGTTCCGCACCGCGCTCGGCATGGAGGTCATCCCGCTGACCGGCGGCACGCAACCGCCGTCGGACCTGCTGGCCGAGCGGCTGCGCGCCGGCGGCGCCCTGTGCCTGCTTGCGGACCGCGACCTCAGCTCCGCCGGGGTCGCCGTCACCTTCTTCGGGGCGACGGCGACCATGCCGCCGGGGCCGGCCGCGCTCGCGCTGCGCACCGGGGCGGTCCTGCTGCCGGTCACGCTGTGGTTCGACGACGACGGCTGGAGCGCGCGGATCCATCCCGAGGTCGAGCACACCGACATCCCGGCCATGACCCAGCGGCTCGCGGACGAGTTCGCCTCCGGCATCGCCGCCCATCCGTCCGACTGGCACATGCTCCAGCGGATCTGGCCCGAGCGGTCATGAGGAGCAGCCGGCGGTGAGAATCGGACTCGCCTGCCCCTACACCTGGGACGTGCCCGGGGGCGTCCAGGCGCACGTGCGTGACCTCGCCGAGACGCTGCTCGACGCCGGGCACGAGGTCTCGGTGATCACCCCGGTGGACGACGAGTCCACGCTGCCGGCGTACGCCGTGGACGCCGGCCGCGCGGTGCCGGTGCCCTACAACGGCTCGGTGGCCCGGCTGCTCATGGGGCCGGTCTCGGCCGCCCGGGTGCGTCGGTGGCTGCGCGAGCACGACTTCGACGTGCTGCACGCGCACGAGCCGACCGCGCCCAGCGTCAGCCTGCTGGCCTGCATGCTCGCGGACGGCCCGCTGGTGGCGACCTTCCACACCGCCAACCCCAGGTCAAGGATCCTCACCGCGGGGCACCGCGCGCTGCGGCCGTCGCTGGAGAAGCTGCGGGCACGGATCGCCGTGTCCGAGGCGGCACGGCGCACGCTCGTGGAGCACCTCGGCACCGGCGCGATCCTCATCCCGAACGGAGTGGCCGTGCGGGCCTTCGAGGGCGCCCGCCCGCTGCCCGGCTACGGCACCGCGCCGACGGTGGCGTTCCTCGGCCGGATCGACGAGCCGCGCAAGGGCCTGGACGTGCTGATGGCCGCGTTCCCGATGCTCGTCGAGAAGGTGCCGGACGTCCGCCTGCTGGTGGCGGGCCCCGGCGACACCGAGGCGGTGCGCTCCCGCATCGACCCTGCGCTGCTCGGCCGGGTCGACCTGGTAGGGCTCGTCCCGGAGGCCGACAAGGCGGCGGTGTTCGCCTCCGGCAGCGTGTACTGCGCCCCGAACACGGGGCAGGAGAGCTTCGGGATCGTGCTGCTCGAGGCGATGGCGGCCGGGACGCCGGTCGTCGCGAGCGACATCGACGCGTTCCGGCGGGTGCTCGACAACGGGCGGGCCGGGCGGTTGTTCGGGGTGGGGGAGCCGGCGGAGCTGGCGGCGAACCTGGCCGAGCTGATCGAGGACCCGGCCGAGCGAGCCCGGCTGGCCGAGCGCGGCCGCGCCGTCGTCGCCCGGTACGACTGGCGGGTGATCGCCCAGAGCATCGTCGGCGTGTACGAGATGGTCTCCGGCGACCGTCCGGTGTCGGTCGCCGCCCCCGAGGAGAGCTGAGCCGGCCGGCCGGTATCCCGCGGCGGCCGGATCGCGGCGCCGGCCGGTATCCCGTGCCTGGCGATGTCCCGCGCCGGCCGATATCACCGACCGGCCGTGACCTGTCCACCGGGGTTGACTACGCTGCGCGAGATGACAGTCGTGGTGGTCGTGGTGGTGGCCGTAGTGGTGATCGCCACCTACCTGACCTGGCTGGCGAGTCGGCTCGACCGGCTGGCCGGCCGGGTCGACGCGGCGCGCGCCGGCCTCGTGGTCCAGCTCATGGCCCGGGCCGACGCGGCGCACGAGCTCGCCCGCCGCCGTGACCTCGCAGAGCTCGCCGACATGGCCGAGCGTGCCCGGGCCGGCCATGCCGCCCTGCTCGCCGGCGCCGGTCTGGGCACCACCGCGGAGGACGCGGAGAACGGGCTGAGCCGGGCGCTGCGCGCCCCGGCCGTCGTCGCCGTGGGGCAGCGCGCCCCGGAGGAGGTGCGCGCCGTCGACTCGGCGGCGGCCCGGGTGGCCCTGGCCCGCCAGTTCCACAACGACGCGGTCGGCGACGTCCGCTCGCTCGCCGGCCGGCGCCTGGTGCGGGTCCTGCACCTGTCGGGGCGCCGGCCGCTGCCCGCCTACTTCGAGATCGACGACGCGCTTCCGGCCCGGGAGGAGGACCCCCCGCCCCGGTCGGACGACCCGGCCGGGATCCCCGGAGCCTGAGCGCTCGCGTTGCGCGTCGTCCCCTGCTGGTCCGGCACCTCGCTCGGGTCGGGCTGCCCCGCGCCCGCGCCCGCGCCGGGCACCGGCCCGAGACAGAGGACGAAGTCAGGACCCGGCCCGGTCTGCGTGTAGCTCGCGGTCGTCTCCGTCCAGAGGTCGCACCGGGCGTCGGAGTCGCCGTCCAGCCTGGTCAGGACGACGTACTGGGCCTGCGGTGACGCGCAGTCGACGATCGAGATCCGCTGGCCGTCCCGGCGGACGCAGTCGCCGGAGCGGGCCCCGGCCTCATCCGGGTCGATCGTCGCGATCGCCGCCACGACCAGCGCGAGCACGAGGAGCGGGACCAGCAGGCCGAGGGCCTCGGGCCGGCGGAACAGCGGGCGTCCCGGCCGTAGCGGCGGGGCGAGGGCGGGCCCCGGCGGGGGCAGCTTGCCGATCTTCGAGTGCTCGGTGAAGTTCAGCAGCAGGATCACCGGGGTGATGAACAGCGACGCGATGCCCCACCAGCCCTGCCAGAGCGTTCGCGCGTTCATGGCGCGCAGCGTCGCGGTGCCGCAGGTGCGGCAGAACGGTCCGTGCTCGGCGCGGAACCGCATGAAGATGATGAAGCCCTGGTGCCCGCGGATCGTCGCGGGCACGGCCGGGGCCGCACCGCAGATCCGGCACCGCGTCCCCCCGGGCCATCCGGCGGGTCCCGGCCGCGCCCACGGCTGGGGCCCCGCCGGCCCCGGCGCGGCGTAGGGCCCGCCCGGCGCCGCGTACGGCCCGGCTGGCGCCGCGTACGGCCCGGCTGGCGGAGATCCGGTCGGCGGCGGGGGGCCGGGGAAGGACGGCGGGCCACCACCCGGCCGGCCCGGATACGGCCCGCTGGGTGCCGGCCCGGGGTAGGGCCCGGCACCGGGCGGGGGCCCGTAGCCGCCGGGCGCGCCGCCACCCCACGGCGGCTGTCCAGGAGCAGGTTGCCCAGGTCCAGGCTGCGGGCCGGGCGGTCCACCGCCGTAGGGACTTGTCATGACTCTCCTGGAAGGTTCCGCGTCGTGGCACGGCAGGATACTGCGCTGGTCACCGGGCGGATATCGGTACGGACACCCGGTGTGCCCTCCGGTGCGCCGCCTGGTGCGGGGCCCCGGTGTGGAGATCGCCACCGTCGGTGGTGATCTCCACGATGCCGAAGATGGGGTAGGGCATGCGCGTCTCGGCCGTACCATGGAACCGAATCCATGTCCGTCCGGGTCCGTCCGGCCCGGAACGACCACCGAACAGCCTGGTCCCCGCGTGGCCCGAGCCGGTCGGCCGGTCACCGGTCTCCCGGCCCCTCCGGCCGGGGCTCCCCGCACCGGGCCGCCGCCGTCGGTGCGCCGGCGCGGTGCCGCCGGAGCGCCGGCGGCGCCCGAACCGGCGGCGGACGCCACCGTCGGACCGCCACCACCGGACGGGTCGGCACCACCGGACGGCGGGGTACCGCCGGCGGGTCCGCACCACCGCGGATCCCGTCCGAAGAACCTGTCCGAACTACCCGAAAGAGACACCACATGATGTCCGACGGCCTGACCGCCCCCGCCCCCGCCCCGGGCGCTTCGCCATCCGGCCCCGTCGCGCCGGCGGACGGCGCGGAGCGGCACGCCGGCACCGCCAAGGTCAAGCGCGGCATGGCGGAGATGCTCAAGGGCGGCGTCATCATGGACGTTGTCACCCCCGAGCAGGCCCGCATCGCCGAGGAGGCGGGCGCCGTCGCGGTCATGGCGCTGGAGCGGGTGCCCGCGGACATCCGGGCGCAGGGCGGCGTGGCGCGGATGAGTGACCCCGACATGATCTCCGGGATCATCGAGGCGGTCTCGATCCCGGTCATGGCCAAGGCCCGCATCGGGCACTTCGTCGAGGCGCAGATCATCCAGGCGCTGGGTGTGGACTACGTCGACGAGTCCGAGGTCCTCACCCCGGCGGACCCGAACCACCACATCGACAAGTGGGGCTTCACGGTTCCCTTCGTCTGCGGAGCGACGAACCTGGGCGAGGCGCTGCGGCGGATCTCCGAGGGTGCCGCGATGATCCGCTCGAAGGGCGAGGCGGGCACCGGCGAGGTCTCCAACGCCGTGGTGCACATGCGCACGATCCGGTCGGAGATCGCGCGGCTGTCGGGGCTGCCGTCCGAGGAGCTCTACGCCGCGGCCAAGGAGCTGCGTGCGCCGGTGGAGCTCGTCACCGAGGTCGCGCGGCTGGGCCGGCTGCCGGTCGTGCTGTTCACCGCGGGCGGCATCGCCACCCCGGCCGACGCGGCGCTGATGATGCAGCTCGGCGCGGACGGCGTGTTCGTCGGCTCCGGCATCTTCAAGTCCGGCGACCCGGCGCGGCGCGCCCGGGCGATCGTCGAGGCCACGACCATGTACAACGACCCCGGCGTGCTGGCGAAGGTGTCGCGCGGCCTCGGTGAGGCCATGGTCGGCATCAACGTCGGCGAGCTCCCGCCCGAGGCGCGCTTCGCCGCCCGCGGCTGGTGAGCGCCCCGCGGATCGGCGTCCTGGCGCTGCAGGGCGATGTGCGCGAGCACGTCCGCGCCCTGCACGAGGCCGGAGCCGACGCCGGTGAGGTGCGCCGGGCCGGTGAGCTCGCCGAGCTGGACGGCCTGGTCCTGCCCGGTGGCGAGTCCACTACGATCGGGCGGTTGCTGCGCGTGTTCGACCTGCTCGAACCGCTGCGGGCCGCCGTGGCCGGTGGTCTGCCGGTGTTCGGCTCGTGCGCGGGCATGATCCTGCTCGCGCAGGACGTGATCGACGGCCGCCCGGGCCAGCCGCTCATCGGTGGGCTCGACGTGGTCGTCCGGCGCAACGCCTTCGGCCGCCAGGTGGAGTCGTTCGAGACCGACCTGGTGGTGGACGGCGTCGACGGACCGGCGGTGCACGCCGTCTTCATCCGGGCACCGTGGGTAGAAAAGGCGGGGGACGGCGTCGAGGTGCTGGCTCGGGTCGCCGACCGGCCGGTCGCGGTCCGGCAGGGGCCGCTGCTGGCCACGTCGTTCCATCCTGAACTGACGGGGGACATCCGGGTGCACCGGCTGTTCGTGGAGATCGTCCGATCCGAGCTCGGGCTCAAGAGGGGCAGGTCATGAGCGGTCACTCCAAGTGGGCGACCACCAAGCACAAGAAGGCGGTCGTCGACGCCCGCCGGGGCAAGCTGTTCGCCAAGCTGGTCAAGACCGTCGAGGTCGCGGCCAAGACGGGCGGCGGCGACCCGGCGGGGAACCCGACGCTGGCGGACGCGATCGCCAAGGCGAAGTCCCAGTCGGTGCCGAACGACAACATCGACCGGGCCATCAAGCGGGGCTCCGGCGAGCTCGCCGGCGGGGTGAGCTACGAGTCGGTCACCTACGAGGCCTACGGGCCGAGCGGGGTCGCCGTGCTCGTCGAGTGCCTCACCGACAACCGCAACCGGGCCGCCTCCGACGTCCGGGTCGCGATCACCCGCAACGGCGGCACCCCGGCCGACCCGGGCTCGGTGTCGTACCTGTTCAACCGCAAGGGCGTCATCCTGATCGACAAGACGCCCGACCTCACCGAGGACGACATCCTCCTGGCCGTGCTGGACGCCGGGGCGGAGGAGGTCAACGACGTCGGGGACGCGTTCGAGGTCGTCTCCGAGGCCACCGACCTGCACGCGGTGCGGGTGGCGGCCACGGAGGCGGACCTGACAGTCGCCTCCGCGGACATCTCCTGGCTGCCCTCGGTGAGCGTCCCGCTCGACGCGGAGCCGGCCCGGAAGGTCCTCAAGCTGGTCGAGGCGCTCGAGGATCTCGACGACGTCCAGAACGTCTGGTTCAACGCGGACATCTCCGACGACGTGATGGAGCTCGTCTCCAGCTGAGCCCGTGCCGTCCGGGTACTGCCGGGCGGCCGCCCGTTCGGCGTGTCGTGGATGTCGGTGTTGCCCCGGCCACTAGGATCGAACGGATGTTCGTCAGTGTGGTCGGGAGGGCTCGGTGCGTGTACTCGGAGTCGACCCGGGGCTGACCCGCTGCGGCCTCGGGGTGGTCGACGGCGGCCCCGGCCGCCGGGCCAGCCTGGTCGAGGTCGGCGTGGTGCGCACGCCCGCCTCGGACGAGGTGGCCGACCGGCTGCGGGCCGTCTCCGAGGGCGTGGACGAGTGGCTGGACCGGGTCCGCCCGGACGCGGTCGCGGTCGAGAAGGTTTTCAGCCAGGCCAACGTGCGCACGGTGATGGGCACCGCGCAGGCCGGCGCGGTGGCCATCGTCGCCGCGGCCCGGCGCGGGCTGCCGATCGGTCTGTACACGCCGAGCGAGGTCAAGGCCGCCGTCACCGGCAGCGGACGCGCGGACAAGGCCCAGGTGGGGTTCATGGTGACGAAGCTGCTGGATCTTCCGGAGGCGCCGCGCCCGGCGGACGCCGCCGACGCGCTCGCCCTGGCACTGTGCCACCTGTGGCGCGGGCCGGCGCTGGCCCGGATGCGGGCCGCGACCCCCGCGCGCAGCCCGGGTGTGCGGGGCGTTCCGGGCGGCCGGAGGTGATCGCGTCGGTCAGTGGCACGGTGGAGGCGCTCTCGCCCGGCTCGGCGGTCGTCGACGTCGGCGGCGTCGGCGTCCTGGTGTGGTGCACGCCGTCGACGCTGGCCCGGCTGCGGGTCGGCGAGCGCGCGCGGTTGGCGACGACCCTCGTCGTCCGGGAGACCGAGCTGACGCTGTACGGGTTCCGCGACGCCGACGAGCGGGACGTCTTCGAGATCCTGCAGGGCGCGGCCGGGGTGGGGCCCAGGCTCGCCCAGGCCGTCCTCGGCGTGCACACCCCGGACGTCATCCGCCGGGCTGTCGCGGAGGAGGACCTGGCCACGCTCACCAAGGTGCCGGGTATCGGCCGCAAGAGCGCCCAGCGCATCGTGCTCGACCTGCGGGACAGGCTCGGCCCGCCGTCCTCCCCGGTCCCGCCGCCGCGCGCCGCGGCGCCGCCGCCGGCCGCCGCGGATCCGCGTCTCGGCGCCGCGGGCGAGCAGGTCCGGGACGCGCTGGTCGGCCTCGGTTACTCCGCGAAGGAGGCGCTGGACGCGGTGGTCGCGGCTCGGACGGCGCTGCACGGCCCCGGCGCGGCCGTGACCGGTGACGGTGACGGTGACGGCGTGACGGGTGACGGCGCGGCGGGCGGCGCGGACCCCGCCGGTCCGGTCGACCCCGCGGCGCTGCTGCGGGCGAGCCTCGCCGTGCTGCGGCCGCGATGACGCCCCGGATGATGACGCCCTGGATGTCGCCGTGAGCGGCGAGGGCCTGGTCTCGGCGGCGGCGGCCCCCGAGGAACAGGCGTTCGAGGCCGGCCTGCGCCCGAAGAACCTGGACGAGTTCGTCGGCCAGCGCAAGGTGCGGGAGCAGCTTTCGATCATGCTCGAGGGAGCGCGCGGCCGCGGCCGCCCGCCTGACCACGTGCTCCTGTCCGGTCCACCCGGGCTGGGTAAGACGAGCCTGGCGATGATCATCGCCGAGGAGCTCGGCGTGCCGCTGCGGATGACCAGCGGCCCGGCGATCGAGCGGGCCGGTGACCTGGTGGCGATCCTGACCGCGCTCACGCCCGGCGAGGTGCTCTTCCTCGACGAGATCCACCGCATCGCCCGTCCCGCCGAGGAGCTGCTGTACGCGGCGATGGAGGACTTCCGCGTCGACGTGGTCCTAGGCAAGGGCCCGGGCGCGACGGCGATCCCGCTCGACCTGGCGCCGTTCACGCTGGTCGGCGCCACGACCCGCTCCGGCCTGCTGACCGGGCCGCTGCGGGACAGGTTCGGCTTCACCGGCCACATGGACTTCTACGACGCCGCCGAGCTCGCGCTGGTGCTGACCCGCTCCGCCCGGCTGCTCGGCGTCCAGCTGACCGAGGGGGGCGCGGCCGAGGTGGCGGGCCGCTCCCGGGGCACCCCGCGGATCGCGAACCGGCTGCTGCGCCGGGTCCGCGACTACGCGGAGGTCCGTGCCGACGGTGTGGTCTCCCGCGAGGTGGCCCGCGCCGCCCTGCGGATCTACGACGTGGACGCTCTCGGCCTGGACCGGCTCGACCGGGCGGTGCTCGACGCGCTGGTCCGCCGGTTCGGTGGCGGGCCGGTGGGGCTGAGCACTCTTGCCGTGGCGGTGGGCGAGGAGGCCGACACGGTCGAGGACGTCTCGGAACCGTTCCTGCTCCGGGCCGGCCTGCTGATCCGCACGGCCCGGGGGAGGGTGGCGACCCCGGCCGCGTTCACCCACCTGGGCCTCGAGCCTCAGTCGGACCAACTCGGCAGGTCACAGGCACCGGCGGCCCTGTTCGGGGAGGACCCGCCGGCGTCCTGAACCGCCGTCCGGGTGGGTCGGCCGGTGCCTTCGGGGAACACACCACCGGCCTGCCCGCTGTGGGTGTGGCGCGGCTACGTACGATCAGCCGCGACACCCAGGAGGGCGGGACGTGCAGGTATTCGCGGCCGTGACAAGTGCGGCGGACAACAGTGGCGGCAGCTCCATCAGCGGGCTGATCTTTCCAATACTGATCGTCCTTCTGATCGTCTACTTCTTCTCGACCCAGCGGCGCCGTGCGCGCGCGCAGCAGCAGCAGCTTTCCCAGATCGTCCCCGGCACGCTGGTCCTGACCACCGCCGGCCTCTACGCGACCGTCGTCGAGATGGACGGCGCCGACGTCCTGCTGGAGATCGCGCCGGACGTCGTCTGCCGGTTCGGCCGCAGCGCGATCGCCCGGGTGATCAGCACGCCCGGCCAGGACGGCGACACGGACGCCGAGGCGGACGAGGACACCGACGGTCACCCGGACACGGACGGACCCGGCCCGGACGCGACCGGGAAGTCCCTCGGTGGCGACTCCGGCACGGGGAGCGGGGACGCCGGCACCGGTGCCGGCGGAGCGACCGGCAGCGGGGCCGGCCGCGGTGCCGAGAGCACGGACGACGCTGCGCGGCCGCCGCGCAAGGAACTGTAGGGCGCGCCGTGGCTGTAGGGCGTTTCGCGCCCCCTCGCGCCCGGTTCAGGGGGCGAGGGGGCGGCCGCTAGGGGTCTGTGGTGCGGCCGTGGTGCCTGCCGTCGCTGACCGTCACGCGCCTGTCGGCAGCCGGTGGTGTCACAGCCGGGCCGTCGGAACGTACCCTCGGTGACACTCGTTCGGAATCGTTGAGCGCCGCCGGGATCGGTGACGGTGTGTGAGGAAGGGACTTGGCGTTGGCACGTCGCTCGGCACGAGCCTCCGGAGGCGTCTCCGTCGGCGCCCGGCTCGGAGTACTCGGTGCTCTGCTCGCCGTCCTCTACGGCCTGATGGCCATCACCGGGATCTGGACGCCCAAGCTCGGCCTGGACCTCCAGGGCGGGACAAGCGTCATCCTCACCCCGCGTTCGATCACCGGCGGATCGGTCGACAACGGGGCTCTCAACAAGGCCGTGGACATCATCCGTGAGCGGGTGGACGGCCTCGGCGTGGCCGAGGCCGAGGTCCGCCGCGCGGGCGACACCATCGAGATCTCCGTGCCGGGCCGCGGCCGCAACGACGTCGTCGACCTGGTGGGCCAGACCGCTGAGCTGCGCTTCCGCGAGGTCTACCAGGCCGACGTCGCGCAGTCGGCTCCCGCACCGGCCGCGACACCCGCCCCGGGCACGACACCCGCCCCGGGTGCGACGCCGACGCCGGGTGCGACGCCGACGCCGGGCGCCACACCCGCTCCGGCCGACATCGCGCCGGCGCCGACGGCCACCGCGCCCGCCTCGCAGCGGCCCGCCGCGCTCGGGCCCGCCCCGGGCATCGGCGAGCAGCCCGGCCTGGTGGCCCAGCCCGCCAGCTTCACGAGCGGGTCCGGGAGCTCCGGGCCCCGCATCGAGCTCGCGGCCGCGACCAACCAGTCCGCCTCGCCCGCGCCGGCCGCCGCTCCCACGGCCAGCGCGCCCGCCGCCACACAGCCGGCAGCGACCGACCCGGCCGCGACCAGTCCGGCCGTGACCGACCCGAACGCGGCGGTCGACCCGAACACGCCGACGCCGCCCGCCGACGTCGCGAACAAGTTCGCCACCCTCACCTGCTCGGCCACCGGCGTGCGGAGCACCTCGGTGAGCCTGGACCGCCCCGAGGACTGGATCGCCGCCTGCGACCGCAACGGGACGACCAAGTACCTGCTCGAGCCCGCGGCCCTCGTCGGTACCGACGTGTCCACCGCCTCGGCGGGCCTGCTCAGCAGCGGTGGCGGAAGCACGAGCGTCACCACCGGCCAGTGGGTCGTCAACGTCGACTTCACCGGCTCCGGCCAGACCAAGTTCACGAACCTGACCGAGAAGACGATCGGCCGGCAGGTCGCGATCGTGCTCGACGGCATCGTCCAGTCGGCGCCGCAGACGAACGAGCGGATCGCCGGCTCGGCGCAGATCTCGGGGAGCTTCTCCCAGTCCGACGCCGAGGACCTCGCGAACGTCCTGCGCTTCGGCGCGCTGCCGCTGGCCTTCGAGCGCTCGCAGGCCGAGTCGGTCTCCCCGACCCTGGGCCGCGAGTCACTGCACGGCGGGCTGCTGGCCGGCGCCATCGGGCTCGGCCTGGTGATCATCTACTCGTTCCTGTACTACCGGGCGCTGGGCATCGTCGTGATCGCCTCGCTGGGGGTCAGCGCGGCGCTCATCTACGCCTCGGTCGTCCTGCTCGGCGACGCGATCGGGTTCACCCTGACGCTCGCCGGCATCGCCGGACTGATCGTGTCGATCGGTGTGACAGCCGACTCGTTCGTCGTCTACTTCGAACGGATCAAGGACGAGGTCCGGGCCGGCCGCAGCGTGCGGACCTCCGTCGAACGGGCCTGGCCGGCGGCCCGGCGCACCATGCTGTCCGCGGACACCGTGTCCTTCCTCGCCGCGGCGGTGCTCTACGTCCTGTCGGTCGGGTCGGTCCGGGGCTTCGCCTTCACCCTCGGTCTGTCGACGCTCATCGACGTCCTGATCATGTTCATCTTCACCCGTCCGCTGGTCACCGCGCTGGTCCGGCGGCCGTTGTTCAGTACCAGCCGTTTCTCCGGCCTGACGGTGCGGTCGACCGGCGGTGCCGCCGCGGTGGACCGGCCGCGGCTGGCCCGGCGCGCGGACGTGAGCGCTCCCGGTGCCGAGGACGGCGGCCCACGGGCCGCCGGTGACCTTGACCCGCCGGATCCAGGACCCCGGCTCGAGAAGCCGGGCACGGGGCCGCGGGTGGCGGGCCGGCGCACGGCCGGACAGAGGCGGGAGCACTGACATGTCGTTGATAGGTCGGCTCTACCGCAGCGAGTTCAGCGTCGACTTCGTCGGCCGTCGCCGTGTCTGGTACATCGTGTCCGGCGTGCTGATCATGATCTGTGCCCTCAGCATGATCTTCCGGGGATTCTCCCTCGGCATCGAGTTCTCCGGCGGCGCCGTCTTCCAGTTCCCGTCGAACGGCGGGACGGTCGAGCAGGTCGACAGCCTTCTGAGCAAGAACGGGATCGACGCGTCCGACAGCGTCGTCCAGCAGCTCGAGACGTCCCACCAGTTCCGGGTGCAGACGCCCACGCTGACCGACCAGCAGACCGAGGCGCTGCAGAAGGACTTCGCGACGAACTTCCACGTCGCCAACCCGGACGAGGCCATCGCCGTCTCGACCGTCGGGTCGTCCTGGGGATCGACGATCACGAGCAAGGCGATCCAGGGCCTGATCGTGTTCCTCGTCCTGGTGATGATCTATCTGTCGATCCGGTTCGAGTGGAAGATGGCGGCTGCGGCGATGGCCGCGCTCATCCATGACCTCATCGTCACGATGGGTGTCTACTCGCTCGTCGGCTTCGAGGTCACCCCGTCCACGGTCATCGCCGTCCTGACCATCCTCGGCTTCTCGCTGTACGACACGGTGGTCGTCTTCGACCGGGTCCGCGAGAACACGGCGGGGATGGCGACGTCCTCGCGGCGCACCTACGCCGAGGCGACCAACGACGCGCTCAACGAGACGCTGGTCCGCTCGCTGAACACGTCCCTGATCGCGCTCATCCCGGTGGCCTCGCTGCTGTTCGTCGGCGCCGGCCTGCTGGGCGCCGGCACGCTCAAGGACCTCGCCCTCGCCCAGTTCGTCGGCATCGCCTCGGGCACCTACTCCTCGCTGTTCTTCGCCACCCCGCTGCTGGTCGACCTCAAGCGCGGTGAGCCGGCGGTGAAGGCACTCGACGCCCGGGTGCTGCGGGCGCGGGCGAGCGCCGCCCGCGCGGCCAAGACGACCGAGCCCGGGGGCGGCGGCCGGCCGGCGGCGCGCCGCGGCGCGGCTCCGGAGACGGCCGTCCCACTGGCCGACCCGGACTCGGACCGGCGCGACGACGGCCGGGATCCGGCGGACACTGTCGGCATCGCCACCGGGATGCGCGCGGCCCCGGCCGGGGCCGCCAGCGGCGCGGCCGGGCGTGGTGGCATGCCGTCGGCCCAGCGCCGCGCCCCGAACCGCAAACCGTCCCAGCGCGGCCGCCCGAGCGGCAAGAAGCGACGCTAGGGGCGCACCCGCCGCGACGGAGTAACAGAGGCAGAACCACGATCTGCAGAACCACGACCGGCACGACATCGGCGCGAACCGCCGCCCGCGGGGCGGCGACAACGAAGATCGGAGAGGTCACCACGATGACAAGCGTCGACAGCCAGCCGGACCTGAGCGCGGCCGAGGCCGTGCTGGGCGCGCACGTGCGCGACGTCATGGACTTCCCCAAGCCGGGAGTCGTCTTCAAGGACATCACCCCGCTGCTCTCGACTCCGGCCGCCTTCGGAGTGGTCGTCGGTGCGCTGGCGGACCTCGCCCGCGGGCTGGGCGCCACCACGATCGCCGGTATCGAGGCGCGTGGCTTCCTGCTGGCCGCCCCGGTCGCCGACCGGGTCGGCGCCGGCATCGTCCCGATCCGCAAGCAGGGCAAGCTGCCCGGCCGGACCCGCAGCGAGGCGTACGCGCTGGAGTACGGGACGGCCGTCCTGGAGATCCACGAGGACGCCGTCCCGACGGGTGAGCGGGTCCTGATCGTCGACGACGTGCTCGCCACCGGCGGCACCGCGGCCGCCGCGCACACCCTGCTGCGCGGGTGCGGCGCCGACGTGGTGGGGTTGGCGGTGCTGATGGAGCTGACCTTCCTCTCCGGGCGCGACCGGACCGGCACGCTCGACGTCACCTCGATCATGAAGATCTGACCGTGTCCGGTGCGTCGCCCGTGTCCGGTCACGGTTCGTGACCGGCGCTCGGCATTGACGCGACCGGCCTGCCCACCGGCCTCCGGCGCGCCCCTGGCCGGGCGGGGTTGCGGAAGGCCCGGCGCCGCCGCAGCGTTAACCTCGACGTCAGGAGCCCTTCGCACATCCGTGCCACGGCTGAAGTGCTAAGCAGGAGCGGCCTGTGCCTGAGGCGCCGCCGGTGACCACCGGATCCGTGCCGACGGCCGCGTCATCCGCCGGGGATACGCGGCCGGTCCAGGCTGCCCTGTCCGCGACCGACCGCACGCCGTCCGCCGCGGACCGCACGCCGCTCGCGGCCGACCGCACGCCGTCCGCCGCGGACCACACGCCGCTCGCGGGCGGCCAGCTCCCGCGCACCGGGCCGTCCGCCGCGCACGGCGGCCGCGACGGCGCCGAGGGCGGGTCGGGGTCCTCGCCCGTCCCGGACGCCACCGGAGAGGACGCCGAGAGCGGCTCGCCGGTGGTGCCGCGGCTGGGGCACGAGTCGCCTCCGCTGCCTCGCCGGGTCCGCCGCTTCTCCCGGCTGGGGGCGCACCGCGCCACGCCGCCCTCGTCGCTGGATCCGGTGCTGCGAGGGCTGGTCGCGAACCACCCGCGGATGGACATCGGGCCGGTGCAGCGGGCGTTCGAGGTGGCCGACGCGGCCCACGCCGGGCAGGTCCGTTTCTCCGGGCACCCGTACATCACCCATCCGATCGCGGTCGCCAGCATCCTGGCCGATCTCGGCATGGACATCCCGACGCTGTGCGCCGCGCTGCTGCACGACACCCTGGAGGAGACCGACCTCCCGCCGGAGACGATCGAGGCCGAGTTCGGCCCGCAGGTGCTGCAGATCGTCGACGCCGTCAGCAAGCTCAACCGGGTCAAGGTCGGCGAGGCCGCGCAGACCGAGACCATCCGCCGGATGGTCGTCGCCATGGCGCGCGACCCGCGGGCCCTGGTGGTCAAGCTCGCTGACCGCCTGCACAACATGCGGACGCTGCGCTTCCTGCCCGAGCACAAGCAGGAGCGCAAGGCGCGCGAGACGCTGGAGATCTACGCGCCGCTGGCCCACCGCCTCGGGATGAACTCCCTCAAGTGGGAGCTGGAGGACCTGGCCTTCGCGGCGCTGTTCCCCAAGCGCTACGACGAGATCGTCCGCCTTGTGGCCGACCGGGCACCCAGCCGCGACGTCTACCTCACCGAGACGTCCACGCAGGTGCAGACGCAGCTGGCCGAGGCGCGGATCAAGGCCGTGGTGACCGGCCGGCCGAAGCACTACTACTCGATCTACCAGAAGATGGTCGTCCGCGGCCGGTCCTTCGAGGACATCTACGACCTCGTCGGCATCCGGGTCCTGGTCGACTCGGTGCGGGACTGCTACGCGGCGCTGGGCACCGTCCACGCGAACTGGAAGCCGATCCCGGGCCGGTTCAAGGACTACATCGCGATGCCCAAGTACAACATGTACCAGTCGCTGCACACGACGGTCATCGGGCCCGAGGGCAAGCCGGTCGAGCTGCAGATCCGCACGCACTCGATGCACAACCGGGCCGAGTACGGCATCGCGGCGCACTGGAAGTACAAGGAGGACGGCTCCGGCGCGGGCTCCCGGTCCGGCGGCTCCAAGTCGTCGGGCTCGTCGGCGTCGCGGCGGGCTGCCGCGAACAGCGGCGCCGGGGGCACCGACCCGAACCTGCGCAACTGGCTGCGCCAGATCCTGGACTGGCAGCGCGAGACGGCCGACCCGGGGGAGTTCCTCGACAGCCTGCGCTTCGACATGGCCGACGACGAGGTCTTCGTCTTCACGCCGAAGGGCGACGTCATCCCGCTGCCGGTCGGGTCGACGCCGATCGACTTCGCCTACGCCGTACACACCGACATCGGCCACCAGTGCGTCGGCGCCCGGGTCAACGGCCGGCTCGCGGCGCTCGACACCGCGCTGGAGAACGGCGACACGGTCGAGGTCTTCACCTCGCGGGCCCACTCGGCCGGCCCGAGCGAGGACTGGCTGACCTTCGTCCACTCGTCCCGCGCCCGGACGAAGATCCGCCAGTGGCACGCCCGGGAGCGCCGCGAGGACGCGATCGTCGCCGGCCGGGACGCGATCGGCCGGGCGATGCGCCGCCACGGCCTCCCGCTGGCCCGCCTGATGACCGGCGACGCGCTGCTGACCCTGGCGAAGGACATGCGCTACGCCGACGTCGCGGCGTTGTACGCGGCGGTCGGAGAGAAGAACATCAGCGCGCAGGCGGTGGTGAACCGGCTGCTGCAGGGGCTCGGCGGTCCCGAGGGCGCCGAGGAGGACGCGGCCGAGATCGAGCTGCCGATCCGGGCCCTGCGCCGGGCCACCGGTGACGCCGGCGTGCTCGTCACCGGTTCCCCGGACGTGTGGGCCAAGCTGGCCCGCTGCTGCACGCCGATGCCCGGCGACGCCATCGCCGGCTTCGTCACCCGGGGCAAGGGTGTGTCGGTGCACCGCGCCGACTGCGTCAACCTCGCCGGCCTGCGGGGCGGCCCGCACGACCGGACGGTCGAGGTGGAGTGGGCGCCGTCATCGGGCTCGGTCTTCCTGGTGGTGATCCAGGTGGAGGCGCTGGACCGGACCCGGCTGCTCTCCGATGTGACCAGGGTGCTGTCCGACCACCACGTCAACATCCTCTCCGCGTCGGTCACCACGACGCGCGAGCAGGTGGCGGTCAGCCGGTTCACCTTCGAGATGGGCGACGCCAAGCATCTCGGTCACATCCTCGACGCCGTCAGATCCACCGACGGCGTGTACGACTGTTTCCGAGTCACCTCGGACGCACAGAGCTGACTGCGAGGGGGCACGCCGTGAATGCTGAGGCCGCGGGAGCGGGTCTGCCGGCGGGCGGCGGCTTCTCGCCCGCACTGCCCGCACTGTCCAGGGCGGACGGTGACGCGGACTCCCGGACGATCGCCGCGGC
Source organism: Frankia sp. Mgl5 (assembly GCF_023242985.1). Classification (NCBI taxonomy): domain Bacteria; kingdom Bacillati; phylum Actinomycetota; class Actinomycetes; order Frankiales; family Frankiaceae; genus Frankia; species Frankia sp. Mgl5. Next base: position 22,768 of record NZ_JALKFY010000616.1, read on the forward strand.
CCGCCAGGCCAGCATGCGCCTGGCGCACCTGGCCCGCCGGATGGCCGCGCCGCGCACCCCGCAGGTGCCCCCCGAGCTGCGCGATCTCGTCGAGGCGCACCGGGACTTCCATCCCAAGGCCGACATCAGCGCGGTGATCCGCGCCTACTCGGTGGCGGACGGCCTGCACGCCGGCCAGACCCGGCGCAGCGGCGACCCGTACATCAGCCATCCGCTGGCCGTCGCCGAGGTGCTCGCCGAGCTCGGTGTCGACACGACGACCCTGATCGCCGCGCTGCTGCACGACACGGTGGAGGACACCGGCTACACCCTCGAGTCGGTCGCCGCAGAGTTCGGCGGGGAGGTCGCCAACCTCGTCGACGGTGTCACCAAGCTCGACAAGATGCGTTTCGGGGAGGCCGCCGAGGCCGAGACGCTGCGCAAGCTGATCGTCGCGCTCGCCCGCGACTACCGCGTCCTGGTCATCAAGATCGCCGACCGGCTGCACAACATGCGGACCCTCGGCTTCATGTCACCGGCCAAGCAGCAGAAGATCTCCCGGGTCACGCTCGAGGTCCTCGCCCCGCTGGCGCACCGCCTCGGGGTGAGCGTGATCAAACGGGAGCTCGAGGACCGCGCGTTCGCGGTGCTCGACCCCGAGGAGCACCGCCGGATCTCCACCGTCGTCGACGACTTCACCACCGCCGAGCGGGCGAGCGGTGTGCTCGCCGCGATGGTCACGCGGATGCGCGCCGGCCTCGCCGAGGCCCGGGTGGACGGCGCGGTGTCCATCCGGACCAGCCACATCTTCTCGATCTACAAGCGCGGCCAGGAACGCGGCCGCCCACCGCGCGACTACAACGACATCGTCCGGGTGCTCGTGCTCGTCGACGACATCACGGACTGCTACGCCTCGCTGGGTGTCATCCACGGGATCTGGCGACCGGTGCCCGGGCGGCTGCGCGACTTCGTGGCGACCCCCAAGTTCAACATGTACCAGAGCCTGCACACCAGCGTGATGGACGAGACCGGGCGCACGATCGACATCCAGATCCGGACCCCGTCCATGCACCGCCTGGCCGAGACCGGGATCGTCGCGAAGCCCGTCGGCCCCGGCGCGGACGGCGCCCGCCTCGAAGGGCTCTCCTGGCTGCACAGCCTGCTCGACTGGCAGGTCGACACCGTCGACCCGGGGGAGTTCCTGGAGTCGCTGTCGTCCGACCTGAACTCCGACGAGGTGCTCACCTTCACCCCCAAGGGCAAGATGATCGCCCTGCCGGCGCGCTCGTCGCCGGTCGACGTGGCCTACGCGGTCCACACCGACGTCGGCCACCGGGCCATCGGAGCCCGGGTGAACGGCCGGCTCGTGCCGCTGCACACCCGGCTGCGCAACGGCGACGTCGTCGAGATCCTCACCTCGAACCTGCCCGGCGCCGGCCCGAGCGAGGACTGGCTCGAGTTCGTGCGGACGTCCCGCGCCCGGGTCCGGATCCGCAAGCGGCTGGCCCGGCAGCGACGCGACGCGCAGGCCCGGGCCACCCAGGCGGCCGCGGACCGGTCGTTGGTGGTAACCGAGCGTGCGGCCTCCGACGCCCGCGCCGCGGGCGCGCCGTGGACAGCCCGGGGAGCGGGCGCGGGGGGCGGCTGGCGGGTCACCCGGCTGCGCCCGTCCGCGCAGCCCGTCCGGGTGGCGGACGCGGCCGACTCGAATGGTCCCCGGGGCGGCGCCGACGAGGCCGCGGGCTCGCCGCGCGCCCATTCCGGTGGTTCGACAATGCGCGCCGGTTCTCCACGTACCGGCGGCGCGGCTTCCCTGGGCGGTTCGATTATCTCGGGCGAACCCGCCGGATTGAACGGTTCCGCCGGACTGAACGGCTCGGCCGCATTGAATGGCACGGCCGGCCCGCAGGAATCCGTGAGATCGGGTGACAGTGCCACTTCGGGCGACAGTGCCTCTTTGGACGGCGCCGCCGGCCCGGGAGGGTCTGGTCAGGGCCGAAACGCCCGTTCCGCCGGCTCCGCCGGTGCGGTGGGCGGAGCCGGTTCCGGTGGCTCCAGGGGCTCAGGGGAGGACAGCGCGCTGTCCCGGGGCGCGCGGCGCACGCGGCGTTCCGCCGCGGCACAGCGTGGTGATCGCCCGGGTGGCCCGGACGGGCCCGGCGCGGGGAGTTCCCAGGGCTGGGAATCCGCCTCGTCCGCGGGGGGTGACGGTTCCGCGCGCCGGGGAACGCAGAACTGGGCGGGCTTCGCCGAGATCGACGGCGCGGATGTGCCGGTGCGGCTCGCGCGATGTTGTCTTCCGCTCCCGGGCGACACGGTCGTCGGCTTCACCACGCACAGCAGCTCGGTCTCTCTTCACCGGCAGGAATGCGCGAACGTCGCCGCTTCGGCGTCCTCGCGCGAGCAGGTGACCGTCAAGGGGTGGACCGCTCCGGAGAGTCAGACCTTCCCCGCGGAAATCGCCGTGGAGGCGTTCGACCGCTACGGATTGCTGGCGGATATCACCGAGGTCCTCTCGGACACCTCCGCCTCGGTGCGGGCGGCGTCCACGTCGACATCCGAGGACAGGGTGGCGCGCGCTCGCTTCACCATCGAGGTCACCGGCCCGGACCAGCTCGACCGCGTGCTGGCGGCCGTGCGCGGGGTAGGCGGGGTGTACGACTGTTACCGGGCATGTCAAACAACGGTATGACGCCGCGTGGTCACGCGGGAGATTTATGCTCTCCGTGTCGCTATGACCCCGGAAGTCGCGTTTCCCCGCATTCCGGGCAGCGGTGGAGATCGCATCGAATGTGCCTGTCGCCGCCGTCGTGGAAAATCGACGGTGGCACGGGAGATACGATGTAGAGTATCCCGTGTAGCCATCGGTGATGGGTGGGAGTACGCGTGGGATACCTTCAGGTCATCACGAGCATCGACTCACCGGACGCCGCGGATCGTATCGGCAGGGCTCTCGTCGAGCGGCGCCTCGCCGCCTGTTTCCAGGTGGTCGGGCCGATTCGGAGCACTTATCGCTGGAACGGCGAGATCGAACAGTCCGAGGAATGGCTGTGTCTCGCCAAAACAACTACCGACCGGGTGACCGAGCTGATCACGGAGCTCTCCGCCGCGCATCCTTACGAGACGCCGGAGATCATTGCGACTCCGATCGTGCATGGGCATACGGACTATCTCGACTGGATCTCGGCGGAGACCGAACCGACGGTCCATAACTGAGACATCCCGGCGCTGGGTCATCCCGACACCCGGCCCGCCCGGTTGCCGGGATGTGCCCGGCAACCGGCTTCCGGTGGGCGCCGGCCGCGGGGGCGCTCAGGTGAGCGCGCGGAGCTGCTCGTCGAGGTCGCGGACGGCCTGCGTCTGCTGCCAGGGCCGCAGATGCTCCCGGACGCGGCGGACCCTGGTCAGCCCGAGGGAGAAGTCAGTCGCCGCGACGATGGCGAGCGACTCGGTCGCGTACTGGGTGGCGGCCTCGATCTCCCGGCGCTGGATGTGGACCTCGGCGATGTCACCGAGCAGCAGGGACCGCTTCTTGGTGCCGCTGTGCGGGGTGGTGGCGCGCAGTGCCTCGGTCGCCGCCGCGTGGGCCGCGGCCGGGCGCCGCAGCCGGGTGTAGGTCGTGACCTTGATGCCGTCCAGGCGGCCGCGGTCGAAGAACTGTGTCCAGACCCGGTCGCCGTCGTCGGCGCGGTCGAACGCGTCCTGGGCGCGGTCGAGGGCGGCCAGCGCGGCCCGCCCCTCACCGCGGGCCGCCTGCTCCTCGGCCTCCCGCCCGGCCAGCCAGGCCTTCGTCATGACGGTGCTGCCCGTCGCGGCGCGGCGCTGCGCCTCGGCCAGCAGCGCGCAGGCCTGGTCGTGACGGCCGATGCCCGCGCTGTGGTAGCTCTCGTAGCCCAGCACGCAGGCCCACAGCGCGCTGTCGTCGGCCTCCCGCGCAGCCTCGATGGCGACCCGGTAGTAGGCCAGGGCCGAGGGGACGTCGTTCATGTCGAAGGCGAGCCAACCGGCCAGGGCGGCGGTCTCGCCGGCCGTGGAGGCGAGGTCCCGGCGGACCGGCGAACGGCCGCTGGACTCCAGGAGTTGCGTGAGCGTCCCCAGATGCCCGGTGACCCTGGGGAACAGGGCCCGGGCCGGAACCCGCTCCTCGAGGCCGTACAGGCCCGCGGTGCAGCGGCTCAGCTCGTCCGCGAGCTCGGGGGTGACCGTGGTGCGCCGGCGCAGCGCGGCGGACAGCCGCTCCCAGGGCGCGTCGTCGCCACCCATGCCCAGCGGGACGACCGCGACACCGCCGGCCGCCGCGAACAGCCGCAGGAACCCGCGCCGCTCCACCGGGAGAGCGTTGTGCAGGCCGGCGTCGGCCTCGGCGGCCTGCAGGAGCAGCGTGCCGGCCGGCACGATCTCCCGGGAGGCCTTGTCCGCGCCGGACGCGTGCGCCGGAAGCCCTGTGCTGGGGTCGTCGTCCACGAAGCCGAGCTCCGCCGACGACCGCTCGAACAGGGCCCGCAGGAGCCGCTGGTAACGAAGGCTGGGCTTTTTATCGCCCTTCTCCCATTTGCAGATCATATTTCCCGTCACGCCGGCCTCACGGCCCTCGTGTATGACGGAAAAACGCCGGATCTCACTGGCCAGTCGTTCCTGCGACCAGCCGCGTTCCTCCCGGCAGGTACGCAACCGCACGTTCGGAGTGCGGGTGATCCCGGCCGATGCCGGCCTGTGGTCGTTCGCCTGCGCAGTCCTCGGCGTGGCACGACCAGCCGACGGTCCTGTCGAGCGCTGCATCGGGACCTCCGAGTCAAGCGGTTGACTTCAGGAGCTTAACCCTGAGTTAGCAAAGACGGTGATACCCCCTGTGTGGTCCTTCGGTGACAATAAAGCGACAAATCATGGCACCGGTTGAGCTGCCCACAGGGAGTGGCCGGGTGGCGCCGCGATGCGCGGCGTCGTCGTCCGGCTGGCGCACCACCATAGAGTCTGATGTCGTGAGAGTCGGACCCCTGCCTCAGAGCTCCAGCGGGCAAGGCCCCAGCGGGCGAGGCCCCCGCGCGCGCGGCGAGGCCCGGCCCCTGCGGGCATGGCAACGCGCAGCCCTGGAGACCTACCGGTCGCGCAGCGCGTCCGGCGGCCGCGACTTCCTGGCCGTCGCGACCCCGGGCGCCGGCAAGACGACGTTCGCGCTGGAGATCGCCGCCGACCTGTTGGCCGCGGGCGAGGTGCGTTCGGTGACCGTGGTCGCCCCGACCGAGCACCTCAAGCGGCAGTGGGCCAACGCCGCCTCAGTGGTCGGGATCGACCTGGACCCGACCTTCCGCAACTCGGCCGGCGCCACCGCGTCGGACTACACCGGGGTCGCGGTCACCTACGCCCAGGTCGCCGCGCACCCCGCCCTGCACCGCATGCGCACCGCCGCGCGCCGCACGCTGGTGATCCTCGACGAGATCCACCACGCGGGCGACGCCCTGTCCTGGGGCGAGGCGGTCCGGGAGGCGTTCGAGCCGGCCGCCCGCCGGCTCGCGCTCACCGGAACCCCGTTCCGGTCCGACGTCAACCCGATCCCGTTCGTGACCTACCTGCCCGACGCCGAGGGCGTGACGCGCAGCGTCGCGGACTCCTCCTACGGTTACGCCGAGGCGCTGCGTGACGGTGTGGTCCGTCCCGTGCTCTTCCTCGCCTACTCGGGTGAGATGTCCTGGCGTACCAGCGCCGGCGCGGAGCTCAGCGCCCGGCTCGGTGAGCCGCTGAACAGCGAGCAGACCGCGGCAGCGTGGCGCACGGCCCTGGACCCCCGCGGAGACTGGATGCCCGCGGTCCTGGCCGCCGCCGACACCCGGCTCTCCCAGGTGCGCCGGGGCGGGATGCCGGACGCCGGAGGCCTGGTCATCGCGACCGACCACACCAACGCCCGCGCCTACGCCGGCCTGCTGCGGCGGATCACCGGCGTGTCTCCCGTGATCGTCCTCTCCGACGACCCGACCGCCAGCACGAAGATCGCCACGTTCCGTGAGTCGACGGATCGGTGGATGGTCGCCGTCCGCATGGTCAGCGAGGGCGTGGACGTCCCCCGCCTGGCGGTCGGCGTGTACGCCACCTCGGCCTCGACCCCGCTGTACTTCGCCCAGGCCGTCGGCCGGTTCGTCCGGGGCCGCGGCCGTTCGGAGACGGCGTCGGTGTTCCTGCCCAGCGTCCCGTCGCTGCTGGCGCTGGCCGGCGAGATGGAGGTCCAGCGCGACCACGCGCTCGACAAGCCGCAGCGCGAGCCCGACGCGTTCGACGACGACGCGCTGCGCGAGGCCAACCGCCGCCGTGACACCCCCGAAAAGCCCGACACTCTGTTCACCGCGCTCGGCTCCTCCGCCCAACTCGACCGGGTGATCTTCGATGGCGGCGAGTTCGGCACGCCGGCCGCCTCCGGTTCCCTCGAGGAGGAGGACTTCCTGGGTCTGCCGGGCCTGCTCGAGCCCGACCAGGTCGCGACCCTGCTGCGCCAGCGCCAGGCGGCGCAGCAGGCCGCCGCGGCGAAGGCGCGGCCCGCGGCCGACGAACCCGTGGTGCCGGCCGCCCGGCAGGGGGAGGCGGGCACCGACCCGGGCGACCGGCCCGTCCACGAGCAGATCGGTGACCTGCGGCGCGAGCTGAACAAGCTTGTCGCCGCGCACTACCATCGCACCGGCAAGCCGCACGGGATGATCCACGCCGAGCTGCGCCGCTCCTGCGGCGGCCCGCCGAGCGCCCAGGCCAGCACGGCCCAGCTCCAGGCCCGGATCGACACGATGCGCCGCTGGGCCGGCTGAGCCGCCCCGCCGACCCCGGTCAGACCCAGCCCGGCGATCCCCGTCGGCCTCGTCCGGCGCGCCGGTCCTCGTCCGTCCAAATTGTTCCGCCGCCCCGTCCAGGGCGGTCAGTCCGGGACGGGGCGGCGGGGCGATGGGGCGGACGAGGTCAGGGCCCCTGGGTGATCTCGATCGACTTGATCTGCGGCTTGCTGGCCGGCGCGCCGTCCGACCCGCCGCCCTCGACACCCGGGGATGTCAGCTTGTCCAGGACGTCGAGGCCCTCGGTGATGTGGCCGAAGACGGTGTAGCCGCCGGCGAGCGCCGCGGCGCCCTGCTGGCTCGGGTCGGCGTAGTTGATGAAGAACTGGCTGCCGTTGCTGTCCGGCTGGCTGCTGTGCGCCATGGCCAGGACACCCCGGTTGTAGTTCACGCCCTCGGTGTTCTCGTTGGCGTAGCCGAAGCCCGGGCCGCCCGACCCGCTGCCGGTCGGGTCCCCGCACTGCAGCACGTTGATGCCGGCGTCGGCGCCACCCGTCTGCCGGTGGCAGGCGGTGTCGTTGTAGAAGCCCGCCTCGGCGAGCGTGCGCAGCGCGTTCACCGTGCAGGGAGCCTTGTCCGCGTCGAGCGCGGCCGTCATCGTGCCCTGGTCGGTGGTGATGACCATGGTGGCGGGGGCCTTGTTCACCGTGGCGGCGGCCGTCGGGAGCCCCACCGGGCGGGACGGCGACTCGCCGCTCGAGGTGTAGACGCAGTCGCCGACCTTGCTCGTCTGCCCGGCCGGCACCGCCGGTGCCGCCGACGCCGACGGGTTGGCCGCGGGATCGGTCGCGCTGAGATTGTCGTTGTCCCCGCCGCCGCTGAGCAGGACCGCGGCGATCACCGAGCCGACGATGGCCACCACGGCCACCGCCGCGACGATCGTCAGGCGGCGTTGCCGTCGCTGGTACGCCTGGCGGCGGCGCTGCGCCTGGCGCGCCGCCCGCGCGGCGGCCAGCTCGCGCTGCCGCCGTTCCTTCGTGCTCGACACCCTCGCCGGCCTCCCGCTCCTCGTCGGAGTGACTACCGGATGGTCATCAGGTCGTCACCAAGTCATCCGTCCATCAGGTGATCGGCCCCGGCCGGCGATCCTCGTCAGCGTGCCGGCACCGGCCCGCCACGAGTGTGCGCATCCGGACCTGTACGCGACCTGTGAGCCGCTCGTAGTCCGTCCAGAACGCGTAGTCCGTCCGGGGCGTCGGTGCGACACGGAACCCGAGGGCGTGACCGGGCGCACCGCCGTCACACAGGGTACGCGGGGGGAATGCCGTGGAAACCGGTGTGCCGAGCCGGGCGCCGGCGCGCCCTTACGACAGGGGGTCCGGGGAGGCGACTGATAGCGTCTGCGCACAGGGAACCGATACGAAGGCTGACACGAATTCATGCTCGACAAGCGCTTCATCCGGGAAAATCCCGACGCCGTGAAGGAGGCCGTCCGCCTCAAGGGCGTCGACCTCGACGTCGACGAACTGCTTCAGCTCGACCAGGAGAACCGCAAGCTGCAGTTCGAGGTCGACGAGGCCCAGGCCCGGCGCAAGTCCTTCGCCAAGCAGTTCGCCAAGGCTGACGAGGCTCGCCGCGCCGAGCTGCGTGCCGAGCACGCCGAGTTCGACCGGCAGCTCCGTGACCTGCGCGAGCAGCTCACCCGGACGAGCACGCGGATGTCCGAGCTGATGCTGCTCACCCCGGGCATCCCCTGGGAGGGCGCCCCGGTCGGCCCGGACGAGTCCGCGAACGTGGTGGTCCGCACCGTGGGCACCCGCCCGGAGTTCGACTTCACCCCGATCGACCACACCGAGCTCGCCGAGAAGCGCGGCTGGGCCGAGTTCGCCCGGGCCCGCAGGGTCGCCGGTGAGCGGGCGTACGCCCTGGTGGGCGACATGGTCATGCTCGAGCGGGCGGTCCACTCCTACGCCCTCGACCTGCTGCGCGAGCGGGACTTCACCCCGGTGTCGGTCCCCGCGCTGGTCAAGGAGGGCCCGCTCGTCGGCACGGGCATGCTCCCGAAGGCCCGCGAGGAGATCTACGAGATCCCCGCCGACGACGCGTTCCTCGCCGGGACGGCGGAGGTGGCCCTGGTCGGCCTGCACGCCGGGGAGATCCTCGACGCCAGGCACCTGCCGATCCGCTACGCCGGCATCTCGCCGTGCTTCCGGCGCGAGATCGGCAGCGCCAGCCGGGACGTCCGCGGGCTGCTGCGGGTACACCAGTTCGAGAAGGTCGAGCAGTTCGTCCTGTGCGTGAACGACCCGGCGGAGTCAGCCCGCTGGCACGCGGAGCTGCTGGCTACGGCCGAGCACATCCTGGCCGACCTGGGCCTGCACTACGAGGTCGTCGAGTGCTCGACCGGGGACATGGGCCTGGGCAAGTTCCGGATGAACGACATCAACACGTGGTTCCCCACCCTCGATCTCTTCCGGGAGACCCACAGCTGCTCGACGCTGCACGACTGGCAGGCCCGCCGGGCGAACCTGCGCTACCGCGACGCGGACGGCAACGTACGTTTCGCGCACACCCTCAACAACACCGCGGTGGCCACGCCCCGCCTGCTGGCCGCGATCCTGGAGAACTTCCAGACCGCCGACCACCAGGTCAGGGTGCCCGAGGTGCTGCGCCCCTACCTCGGCGGCCGCGACCTGCTCTGAGTCGCGACCCGCTCTGAGCCGTGATGTGGGGGCTGGTGGGGCGGCTTAGTTCGTCGAGGGATGGCGGCGGGAGCGGGTGGCGCGGATCAGGGCCGGGGTCGCGACGGTGAGGCGGCGGCCCAGGCCGACGGACACCCGTCGGTCGAGGATCTGGTAGTCGGCGCGTTCGATCTCGTCCAGGATGTCGCCGTAGAGGTGGAACGCGGTCCAGACACAGTCGCGGGACGTCGGGTGCAGCAGCCGGATGCCCGGTCGGGCCGAGCGGAACAGCTCCCGCGCACGGGCGATCTCGTGGGTCAGCAGCCGGCGGACGGGGCCGTCGACCACCCCGGTGGCGAGGCGCCCCCTGGTGACTCCGAACAGGTCCAGGGACGTCTGCGGAAGGTAGACGCGGCCGCGGCGCAGGTCCTCCCCGACGTCGCGGAGGAAGTTCGCGAGTTGGAAGGCGGCGCCGAGGTCGCGGGCGTACGGCTCCGCCGAGGCGTCGACGGGCTCGAGGATGGGCAGCATCTGCAGGCCGATCACCACCGCCGAGCCGTGGACGTAGACCATGAGGTCGTCCCAGGTGGCGTAGCCGGTGACGGTCAGGTCCATCGCCATCGAGGTCAGGAAGGCCTCGAAGTACGCGACCGGCAGGTCGAAACGCCGAATCGTGTGCAGGACGGCTGGCAGCACCCCGGCATCCCCGGCATCCCCGTCGCCGACGGAGCCTGCCCCGCTCCCGTCGACCCCGACCCCGACCCCGACCGAGCCGGTGGCGAGTGCGGTGAGGAAGCGGTTGCCCCACTGTCGCAGCCACTGTGCCTTCGCCTCGTCGGTCAGCGTCGAGTCGAGGTCGTCCACGATCTCGTCGGCGTACCGCGCGAAGCCGTACAGGGCGTGGACGTGCGGGCGCTTCCACCGTGGCAGCAGGAGGGTGGCCAGGTAGTAGGTGCGCCCGTGGACGGCGTTCAACTCGCGGGCGGCGCGGTAGGAGCTCCGCAGGCGCGGATCGGTGATGCCGGCCGCGTCCAGCTCGCTGCGCAGGCCGCTCACGACAGCCAGCGTAGCCGGCGGATCAGGGCAGCCGGGAGGACATCGCGAGTGAGAGCGCGGCGGCGGCCAGCCCGAGCCCGAGGGAGAGGCCGACGAACCAGGTCGTGATCTCCCGGTACTCCGTGCGGTAACCGATGGAGCTGCCCAGGCCCCGGTAGACGGACTGCAGCTCGTCGCCGGAGGTCGCCCGGTGGTACGAGCCGCCTGTCTGGTCGGCCAGCTCACGCAGGGCTTCCTCGTTGACCGGTACGGGGATCTGCTGGCCGCCGACGTCGAGGGTGCCGTCCGAGGTGCCGTAGGCGATGGTGTCGACGGGGATCTCGGCGTCGCGCGCGGCCGTCGCCGCCTGCGTGTTCGGGCGCCCTCGTGTGGTCTCACCGTCCGAGAGCAGGACGATCGCGGCGGGCGGTGGCGGCTGCCCCTCGCCGGAGAGCCGCTGCCCGGCGGTGGCGATCGCCTGCAGGGAGGCGTAGATGCCCTCACCGACGGCGGTCGCCGGGCCGAGCTGCAGCCCGCGGATTCCCGAGCGCACCGACTCCCGGTCGGTCGAGGCGGGGACGAGGACGGCCGCCGAGCCCGCGAACGACACCAGCCCGAGGTTGATCCGCGGCGGGAGCTGGTCGACGAAGGCCTGGGCGCCCTGCTTGGCCGCCTCGAGCCGGGTCGGGGTGATGTCGGTGGCGGCCATCGAGTTCGACACGTCGATGGCCAGGATGATCGTCGCTCGTTCGCGTGGCACCCGTTCGGCCCGGGCGGGGCGGGCCATCGAGATGACCAGGCCGGCCAGGGTGAGCAGCAGCAGCGCCGCCGGGACGTGGCGGCGCCACCACTGCGGGCGGCGCGGCAGGACGCTGGAGAGCAGGGCGGTCGACGACAGCCGCGCGGCGTAGACCCGGCGGCGCAGCGACACCACGACGTAAGCCGCCGTCAGCGCGCCGACGGCGAGGAAGAGCCACAACCAGTGACCGGCCAGGAAGCTCACGGCGCCGCCGCCCGCCTGCCCCGCCGGCCGCCTGCCCCGGCCACGGCTGCTGTCCCGGGTCGACCCCGGCCGGTGGCCGGCGGGAGCGATCGCGGGTGGCCCGGTAGCCGGGTCGAGTCCACGGGTGGGCGTCGTGCCGCGCCGCGGCTCGTCCGGCTCGCCGAGACGAAGCGGACGATGTCGATCAGCCAGTCGGAGTCGGTGCGCAGCACCAGGTGCCCGGCGCCCGCCCGGCGCAGCGCGAGGGCGACCTGGGAGCGGTGCTCGGCCGCGGCCAGGCGGTAGCGCTCACGCAGTCGCCGTGAGGACGTCGGAACCTCCACCAGCTCGCCGGTCTCCGCGTCCACGACCGGAAGCAGGCCCACAGCGGGCAGCGTCAGCTCGGCCGGGTCGAGGACCTCGACCGCGAGGAGCTGGTGGCGCGCCGCGAGGACGCGCATCGGCCGTTCCCAGTCGAGGTCGGTGGAGAGGAAGTCGCTGACGACCACCGCGAGGCCACGGCGCCGGCGCGGGCGGTCCAGGGCGGCGATCGCGGCGGCGAGATCGGTGGCGGCCGCCGGGTCGGGCCGGCGCAGCGGCCGGTCGTGCGCCCCCTCGGGGACCGTCAGCAGGGTCCGCAGCAGCGTTCGCAGGCCCTGGCGGCCGGGCCGGGCGGGGATGACCCGCGGCCCGGCCGGGGTGAGGGCCACGGCTCCCATCCGGTTGCCCGTGCGGGCGGTGAGGAAGCCGATCGCCGCCACCGCGGCGATCGCCAGATCGCGCTTGCGGACCGAGGTGGTGCCGAACTCCTGGCTGGCCGTCAGGTCGACCAGCGCCCACGTCTCCAGCTCCCGGTCGGCGATCAGGTCGTGCACGTGCGGGACGGTCGTCCGCGCGGTGACCGCCCAGTCCATCCGGCGGACGTCGTCGCCGACGTTGTACTCCCGGCTCTCGGCCTTCTCGGTGCCCTGGCCGGGCAGCAGACCGAGATGATCTCCGAGCAGCATGCCGTCCAGCCGGCGGGTCACGGTGAGCTCGAGGCTGCGCAGCGTCCGCTCGACCGACGGCGACGTCGCCGTGGGCTGGGGCGCGGCCGGATCCGCGGGGGGAGCCGTCACCGGGACGGCCCGCCATCGAAGTACTCGGGGAAGCCGGTGCGTGGGTCGGTGCGCCAGCGCCCGGAGTGCGTGACCGGTGGGGGGATGCGCCCGTTGCGCCCGTGGTCGGCGCCGGCCTGCTGGCGGGGCGCGACCTGGGGGTGCGGCAGCGCGTCGAGGACGCGGCCGGCGATCTCCTCGGCGGTGAGCCCCTCGGCCAGCGCCTCGTAGGAGAGGACCAGGCGGTGCGGCAGGACGTCGAGCGCGACCGCGGACACGTCGTCGGGGACCACGTAATCCCGGCCGCGCAGCAGGGCGAGCGCCCGGGCCGCGGCGATGAGGCCGAGCGAGGCCCGGGGGGACGCGCCGTACGCGAGGTGCCCGGCCAGCTCGGGGAGGTCGACGTCGGCGGGGGAGCGGGTCGCGAGCACCAGGCGGACGGCGTACTCGGTGATCGCGTGGTGGACGAACACGTCGTCCGCGCGGTTCTGCAGCCTGATGAGGGACTCCGGCTCGAGGACGCCCTCGGCGGTGGGCGGCCGCACACCCATCCGCCGGACGATCTCCAGCTCCTCGGCCGCGGTCGGGTACGGAACGTTGACCTTCATCAGGAAGCGGTCGCGCTGCGCCTCGGGTAGCGGGTAGACGCCCTCCGACTCGATCGGGTTCTGCGTCGCCAGCACAAGGAAGGGCCGCGGCAGCGGGTGAGTGACCCCGCCGAGGGATACCTGCCGTTCCGACATCACCTCGAGCAGCGCCGACTGCACCTTCGCGGGCGCGCGGTTGATCTCGTCCGCGAGAACGAAGTTCGCGAAGACCGGGCCGAGTTCGATGTCGAATGTCTCCCGGCTGCTGCGGAAGATCCTCGTTCCGATGATGTCCGAGGGGACGAGGTCGCTGGTGAACTGGATCCGCACGAAGGAGCCGCCGACGACCGTCGCCAGCGTCTGCACGGCCAGCGTCTTGGCGACGCCGGGCACGCCCTCCAACAGGCAGTGCCCCCGGGCCAGCAGCGCGACGAGCATGCGCTCGACCATGTGATCCTGGCCGACGATGACCTTCTTGACCTCGAACAACGCCCGCTCGAGCAGGGCCGCGTCGTCGGCCGCCTCGATCGCGGAGGGCTCGGCCGGACGGCTGGCCGCCGAACCCGAGCCGGCGGGCGCCCGGACCTCCGCGCCGGGTGCCGCCATGCCGGGATCGGTCGTCCACTCGTTCATGGCGCCATCCTCCCAGACGCTGTGCGGAATCGAGTGCCAACGGACTCGGGACAGTGTGGCCGGAAGCCTCTTCTAAGGTGCCCTTCAGGAAGTTCTCACCTAATACCGCGCCGAAACTCCGGGGACACGAAACCCGGGTGACGCCCCGAACGCCCAATGACACATTGCGGCGTCAGGGAATAGCCCTCAGTGTCCGCGTGCGGTAGCCACGATCACGGCCGAGAACCCGCTCGGCGGCCAGCCGGCCCGATATCAGCACCATCGGAACTCCCACCCCCGGCCGGGTCCCGCTGCCGGTGAACACCACGTTGGCCAGTCCCGGCGCCAGGTTGGACGGCCGGAACGGGCCGGTCTGGCGGAAGGTGTGTGCCGCCGCGAACGGCGCGCCGGCGGCCATTCCGCGGGCCCGCCAGTCCGCCGGGGTGGTCACCTGCTCGACGTCGATCGACGTCCCGAACCCGGGGTAGCCGGCACGCTCCAGCGTGGCGACGACCTCGTCGCGGTACCGCGGGCCGAGGACCGACCAGTCCAGCGGCGCGGTCAGGTTCGGGGTGGGGAACAGGACGTAGTAGCTGTGCCCGCCGGCCGGCGCGGCCGCGGGCTCGGTGACCGACGGCGTGCTCACCAGGAACGACGGGTCGCTCATCAGCTCCCCGCGCCGGATGATCTCGTCGAAGGTGCGCCGCCACGCGCCCCCGAAGTGGATCGTGTGGTGCGTCCCGGATGGGTGGGCACCCCGGGCGCCGGCGAGCAGCAGGAAGCAGGACGGCGAGTACCGCAGGCGGTCCAGCCGCGCCGGGGCGGCGGACGCGGGCAGCAGGTCGCGGTAGGCCACCGGGAGGTCCGGGTTGAGGATCACGACGTCCGCCGGCACCCGCTCGCCGGCGGTCGTGTGCACGGCGACCGCCCGCCCGCCGCGGACCTCCACCCGGTTCACCTCGGTGCCGTAGCGGAAGGTGGCCCCGTGCCGGGCCGCCGCCCCGGCCATGGCCGCGGCGACCGCGTGCGGGCCGCCGTCGGCGTGGAAGACGCCGGCCACCGAGTCCATGTAGGCGATCACGGCGTACAGCCCGAGCGCCTCGTGCGGGTCGAGCCCGGCGTACATCGCCTGGAAGGAGAACAGCCGCCGGGTCCGCGGGTCGCGGAGGTACCGTCCGACCACGGTGTCCAGGCGGCGGAAACCGCCGAGCGCCGCCACCCGGGCCAGCGAGGGCCGCATCAGGGCCAGCGGCGAGTCGACCTGGGCGTCGATGAAGTCGCGCATCTGCGCCTGGAACATGCGGGTCGCGAACCGGGTGAAGTCACGGAACCCGGCTGCCTCGGCCGGCCCGCACAGCTCCCGCACCCCCTGCTCGGTGTGCTCCGGGTCGGCGCGGACGTCCAGCACGGACCCGTCCGCGAAGCGGGCCCGGTACATCGGGTCGAGGCGGCGCAGCGGCAGCCACCGGCCGAGGTCCTCGCCCACGCAGTCGAGCGCGTCCGCCACCAGGTCCGGCATGGTGAGCACGGTCGGCCCGGTGTCGAACCGGTAGCCGCCCAGCCGCAGCGACCCCGCGCGCCCACCGGGGGTGTCGTCACGTTCCAGGACGGTGACCCGCCGGCCCGCGCCGGTCAGCCGGAGCGCGGCCGAAAGTCCGCCCAGCCCGGCTCCGACGATGACGACGTGGTCCGTCGGCCCGGTCACTGTTCGCATCGGAGGTCCTCTCTGCACCCGCCCGGCCGTCCACCGCTCGGGTGGGTACGGTCTCACCGGGCCCGAGCGGGCCTCCGCTCCGCCCGCCGCCGATGGCCCCGTCGGTGGGGCCACCTCGGTGGGACGGCCCGGCGCCCACCCGGTGACCGCCGCGCGGCGGGAGCCCTGGACCGCCGCCCGGGGCGGGCCAGGGGCGGCCGTGCGCCGAACATCTCACCGCGGAGGGGACCTCGGGCCGGCGCCCGGTGCCGGCGGTAGCGGGTAGCGTTCGACCGTCCTGATCGGCGACCCGGTGGGGTCGCCGCGTTCAGAGGTCGTCCAGAGGTCGTGCGGAGGTGTCGTGTCTGATCTCGTCGTCGTCGTGCTCGGCGTCGCGCTGCTGGTGGTGACCGGCAGCGCTCTCATCCTGCTCCGGATGCCGCCGGAGCGGCTCGAGCGCACGGTCGACGAGGTGACGTCCGTGGAGGTCCGGCTCGCCGCCGGCCGGGTCGAGATCGGCGAGTACGACCGGTCGGACGTCGCCGTCGAGATCCTCGCGCGCCGTCGACCCGGGCGGGCGAGGCCGACCATGACCCGCTCGGGCGGTGTGCTGCGGATCGACGGGCGGACGAGCGAGGCGCTGGCCCGGCTGAAGCTGCCGCGCGGGACGAAGGCCCGGGCCGAGGTCCGGATGGGGGAGATCACCCTCTGGGGCTCCGCCGGTGACCTGGTGCTGGTCACCGAGGGCGGCGGCATCACCGGGCGGGAGCTCTCCGGCGCGCGGGTCAGCGCCCGTAGCCGGACCGGCGACGTCAATCTGCACTTCGACGGCCCGCCGGACGACCTGTCCGCGGTCAGCGAGGACGGCATGGTGACCCTCGTGTTGCCCGAGGGCGAGTACGGGGTCGAGGCGGAGGCAGGGAACCCGCAGTCCGCGGTCGTCGACCTGCCGAGCGTGCCGGGTGCCGCGCGCCGGGTGCTGGCCCGCAGCGTCGCCGGCAGGATCAGGATCAGGCCCGCGTCACCGCGCGGTCCGGTGCGGATCTAGGCCGACCCGGCGCCGCGGTGGCCGTCACGGGCCCGGCAGGCCCTGTCCGGGGTGCGGGTCGCCGCCGGATTACTCTCTTCTGCATGACAGGGTCCCTCTCATGACGGCGGCTGGGAGCACGACGCGGATGTCGACCCCAACGGTGGCCGAGTGCCTGGCCTCCGGACGTACCTCTTTCTCCTTCGAGTTCTTCCCACCGAGGACGGCCGAGGGCGAGCGGCATCTGTGGACCGCGCTGCGTGAGATCGAGGCCCTGCACCCGACCTTCGTGTCGGTGACCTACGGAGCCGGCGGTTCCACGCGGGACGGGACCATCCGGGTCACCGAGCGCATCGCCACCGAGACCACGCTGACGCCCATCGGGCACCTGACCGCGGTGAACCACTCGGTGGGCGAGCTGCGTCAGGTCATCGGCGGCTACGCCGGCGCGGGCGTGCGCAACGTGCTGGCGCTGCGGGGCGATCCGCCGGGCGACCCGCAGGCGGAATGGGTGCGCCATCCCGAAGGCCTGGCGTACGCCGACGAGCTGGTGCGCCTGGTCCGCTCCCTCGGGGATTTCTGCGTCGGCGTCGCCGCCTTCCCGGACAAACACCCGCGGTCGCCGGATCTGGAGACCGACGCGCGGTTCCTGGTGCGAAAGCTGGACGCGGGCGCCGACTTCGCCATCACCCAGTTCTTCTTCGGTGCCGACGACTATTTCCGGCTGGTCGAACGCGTACGGCGGCTCGGCTGTGACGCACCGATCATTCCGGGTGTGATGCCGGTTACCAATGTGGCCCAGATCGAGCGCATGGCGCAGCTTTCCGGCGCGGATTTCCCGGCGGATCTCGCGGCCCGTCTGCATGAGGTCGCGGACGATCCCGCCGCGGTCCGGGCGATAGGTGTCGAGGTCGCCACGGAGCTCTCCGAGCGGCTGCTCGCCGGCGGCGCGCCGGGGCTGCACTTCATCACGCTGAACCGTTCCAGCGCGACGCGTGAGATCTACCAGTCCCTGGGCCGCTGACGATCCGCCTGTGGCCTGTGGCGCCGCGCTCCCGTCCGGCCGGGGCGCGCGGCGGCGGGCGGCGTGGCGGTTCAGTCCTGTTCCTCGTATGCGTCGAAGACGCAGAGTAGCCATTCGTCGCGGAAAGTCTGTTCCCGCACCAGCGCGAATCCCGCGTGGTTCGCCGCGTCGATGACGGCGGTGACCAGACCGAGATCGAGAGCGTTGAAGACCGGGGTGATGCGCACGGCCAGTATCACCTGGTCACGGTGCGCGCTGAAAACGTGATCGGGGTCCAGGTCCTCGATGGACTCGACGACACCGGTCGGCTGGTCGGATACCACGACGGAACTCTACGGCGCGGGCACGATGGACGGTGTGCGCACCCCGATACCCGATCGAGACACCTACCTGGTCGAATGGGCCGCGCTACACGGCGGGTACGACCCCCGAAGTGGCGCGCGCATGATCCGGATCTGGCTCGATCTGGTGTATCGCCTGGCCAGGCCGCTGGCCGCGGCCGGCGTTAGTCCGGGCGCGGTGACGGCGGCGACGGTCGCCGCCACCACGCCGGTGATTCCCGCCGCATGGGCGGGAGGCCGTTGGGTGCTGGTCTGCCCACTCGTCGTCGTGGCCGGCGGCCTGCTGGACAATCTCGACGGCGCGGTCGCCGTGCTGCGCGCCCGGGTGACGAGCTGGGGCTACGTGCTCGACTCGGCCGCAGACCGGGTCTGCGACGCCTGCCACCTGCTCGCGCTCTGGCTGGTCGGGGCACCGGTCGCGCTGGTCGTGTCGGCGGGCGGCGCGATGATGATGCTCGAGTACGTGCGGGCCCGCGCGGCCGGTGCCGGGCACGGTGAGATCGGCACCGTGACGGTGGGGGAGCGGCCGACGAGGATCATTCTCGCGGCGGTGGGTCTCGCGCTGGCCGGGGCCGTCCCAGCGCATGCGGCCGCGGTGGCCACGGTCGCCGCGGCGGCCACGCTGGTGGTGTGCGTCGTCGGGCTCGTCCAGTACCTCGTCTCGGTGCGGTCGGCGCTGTCGTCGGGCGGCGGGGTCAGGCCGGGCCGATGAGATCGGCGACGATCTTCGCGGAGAGCGTGACCAGCGGCAGCCCGCCGCCCGGATGGGCCGAGCCGCCGACCAGGAACAACCCGGGTACCGGCGAGCGGTTGCGCGGGCGTAGGAACGCCGACCGCGGCCCGTTGGAGGACACGCCGTAGATCGAGCCGCCCACAGCGCCGGTCGCGCGTGCGAGGTCGGCCGGCGAGATCGTCCGGTACCAGCGCACCCGGGCGCGGACGTCGAGCCCACGTGAGGCCAGCACCTCGAGGATGCGGCGGGCGTAGGCGTCGGCGAGCCCGGGCCGGTCCCAGTCCACACCGGGACCCCGCGGGCCGGCGGCGGCGGTGGCGGCGGCGTGCGGGCTGGCGTTCACCAGGACGAACCACGCCTCGTCGCCCGGCGGTGCGGTCGCCGGGTCGTCCGGCGCGGCGATGTAGACGGTCGGATCCCAGGCCAGCCGGCCGCCGAAGACCGCGTTGAACTCGTCTTCATAGTCGGCGGGGAACAGCACGGTGTGGTGGGCCAGGCCCGGCGTCCGCCCGCGCAGTGCCAGCAGCAGGACGAAACCGGACAGCGACGGCGCCAGCCGCCGGATCCGCCGCCGGCTGGCCGGATGGTCGACGAGCGGGCGCGGGCTGGCCCGCCCGGGCGCCGCGGGCGGTGCGCCGTCGTAGAGCCGGGCCGCGTCGACGTCGGACACGACCAGGTCGGCACCCAGCAGCGTTCCGTCGGCCAGGCGGACGCCGTCCACCCGCCCCCCCGGCGTGCGGGTGATCCGCGCGACCGGCGCGCCGGTGCGGATCACCGCGCCGCGCTCGGCCGCCCGCTCGGCGATCGCCTGCCCGAGCAGCCGCAGCCCGCCCGGGACGTACCAGCCGCCGAACCGTCGCTCCACGTGCGGGACCGTGACCAGCGCGGCCGGTGCCCGGCGCGGATCCGAGCCGGTGTAGGTCGCGTACCGGTCCAGCATCATGCGCAGCCGCGGATCGGTGAGGTGACGGCGCCCGATACCGCGCAGGGTGGTGCCGGGTGCGACGGTGGCCAGCCCCAGCGGGCGGCGCGCGGCGGTCCGCGCCAGCGCCGCGGCCGAGACCGGGCTGCGCAGGAAGGGCTGTTCGGACACCGCCCAGACCCGGCGGGCGCGTTCGTCGAGGCGCCGCCACTGGGCCCCGGCCCCGGCGCCCAGCCTCGCGTCCAGCTCCGCGTGGAACGCGGCGTCGTCGGCGTGCGCGGTCACCGTCGCCCCGTCGGCGAACCGGTAGGCGGCGATCGGGTCGAGGCGGCGCAGCGTGAGCTGCTCGCCGAGCGGCCCGCCGGTGGCGGCGAACAGCTCCTCGAACACCTCGGGCATCGTCAGCAGGGACGGGCCGGTGTCGAACCCGTAGCCGTCGCGTTCGTACCAGCCGAGCTTGCCGCCGATCCGCTCCGCCGCCTCGCAGACGGTGACCCGGTGCCCGGCGGCGGCGAGCCGAGCGGCGGCCGCGAGCCCGCCGACGCCCGCCCCGACCACGACGACCGTCGCCACGGCTCCGAGCCTATGCGCGGTCGTCCGCTCCCGGTCGGTGGCCCGTTCAGCGCGCGGCCTTTCCAACGGATGGTGCCGTGCCGGTGCCGCCACCAGGACAGCGCCGTCAGGTAGCCGAGCAGGCAGACGGAGACCGGATGGGCCGCCGCGTCCGGCCAGGCACGGCCGCCGGTGCGCCGGGCCGCGATCAGCCGGCTCACCGTGCCGGCCAGCAGGCCGACGAGCCCCGCGCGTGACCCGCGCGTCGCGGCGACCGCCGGGCCGACGAAGAGCCATCCGAGCACGGCCAGCTGACCCACGCTGGCCGCCGGGGTGCCGCCCGCGGCCCACAGCGACTTGGCGTAGCCGTCCCGCAGTGGCTGCCAGCCGTCGTACATCCAGGTGACCGCCAGCTCGGTGCCGTCGGCGACCACACCGCGCCCGCCGGAGTGCTTGACCGCGCGCAGCAGCTCGATGTCGTCCAGAACGGCGCCGCCGACCGCGCCGTGCCCGCCGGCCCGGCGGTAGGCCGCCGCGTCCACGCAGAGGAACTGGCCGTTGGCCGCGGCCAGCGACGGGCGGGCGGAGCGCTCGGCGGCGCGCAGCGGGAGCAGCGCCAGCCACGACCATTGCAACAGCGGCTGCACGAGCCGTTCGGCCGCCCCGACGGCGACCTGCCGCGGGTAGGGCGAGACGAGGTCCAGGCCCGATCCGCGCAGCAGGCCCACGGCCCGGGCGAGGCCGTCCGGGGCGAGGGTGACGTCGGCGTCGACGAAGACCAGCACGGTGCCGGTGGCCTGGCGCGCCGCCCGGGCGCAGGCGTGGGGCTTGCCCAGCCAGCCGTCCGGCGGCTCCGGCCCGGTCAGCACCCGCAGGCGCCGGTCCCGCTCGGCGAGCCGGCGCAGGATCACGCCCGTGCCGTCCGTCGAGCCGTCGTCGTAGACGATCACCTCGAGGTCGGTGACGTCGCGGGAGCCGAGCAGGGCAGTCAGGCAGGTGCGCACCCGCGCCGCCTCGTCCCGCACGGGCAGGATCACGCTGACCCGCTCCCGCACCGGGACGGCCGGCGCCGGGACGCGCAGCAGCGCCGCGTTCACCGCCGTGTGCGCCGCGACAGCGACGGCTCCGGCCGCCCCGGAACGCACCAGCGCCGTTGCCAGTCTGTCCCCGCTCACAGCTCAGAGCGTGCCAGGTCCCGTTCGCGGGCGGTGCCGGCCCACCCGCGGGCCGCGTCGCGGCGGCCGAGCAGCACGGCGAGGCCGAGCAGCGAGCCCATCGCGGCACCGCCGGCGAGCGCCACCCCGGGACGGCCGAAGAAGGCGAGGTTGGCCAGCACCGACGAGGCGCAGGTCCAGCCAAGCAGGGCCATCGGCGCCCGGTCGGCGGAGGGCGCGGCGGTGGCGGTCCGGGCGGTGGCGGGCAGGGCGGCCAGCGCGCCGGTGAGCAGCGTGCCGACGAGCAGCCATCCGGCCGCGTTGCTGAGTGGGATGCCGTTGAGCGCGGGACCGCCGGAGGACCACGCCCAGTAGCCCTCGGCGACCATCTGCGGGTCGAGGAACAGATCCCAGGCGGTGAGCGTGGCACCGCCGACCAGCGCCGTCACTGCCCAGCGCGCGGCCGGTGCCCGCACCAGCGAGCGGGCGCAGCGGCGGCCGAGCACCAGCGCCGGCAGGCCCATCATCGCCCAGGCCAGCGGCACGACGACCGGGACGCGGGCCACATCGGGGCCGAGCGCGGAGCCGTACGCGTAGTGGCCGAACGGCCAGCCGGTACGCAGGCCGATCGACTCGGCCAGCAGGCCGGTGCCGGCGGCCAGCGCCGTCGCGGCCGCGGCCCACGCGGGCCCGTGGACGGCGGCCGCATGGCTCACCGCCGCCGCGAGGAAGGCCAGGACCGACAGCACCGTCACGGCCGCCCGCCTGTCCCCGGAGGTCAGCGGATAGGTGATCTGGAGCGCGACGGCCACCGCGGTGGCGAGCCAGGGCAGCACGGCCGCGGCCCGCCCCGCAGGGGCGGCCGGAGGTGGATCGGCCCGCCCCGCAGGGGCGGCCGGAGGTGGATCGGAACCGGCTGGTCCCGACCGGCTCACGGCACCCGGGCGGGCTGGCCTGCCGGAGAGGAGCGCGGCGGGTCGTCGGCGTCCCGCCCGGGCAGCTCCTTGCCGAGCACGGCGTACTCGGTACCGCTTCCGGGAAACTGGAAGTGCGACAGCAGGGGCACGAATCCCTCGCTGGCGTACAGCCGGCGCGCGCGGCTGCCGGGCAGCTCGAGCGCGGAGAGCGCCGCCGTGCGGTGCGGGACGTCCCGCAGCAGCTCCCGCAGCAGGTCACGGCCGATGCCGCGGCCCTGGTAACCGGGCAGCACGTGCAGCTCGACGACCTCGAGGCAGTCGGCGAGCCAGTGCGCCGCGGTCCCCTCCGGCAGCGCGCCGGCGACGACGTCGTGCCACCACTGGCCGTTCTTGCCGGGCAGGCCGTAGGTCATGCCGACCAGCTCGTCGTCCGGGGTCACCGCGGCGACGGCGCGCAGATCACGGCGGTCGAAGTGACGGCGCGCGTGCGTCGCCCTGTCTCGGGCGGCGCGCACCGGGTCGTCCTCGTGGTGGTCGAGGAACGCGGCCTTGTACACGGCGATGACGTCGTCGAGCCGGGCCCGCATCCGGGCCGGTGACCACCGCACGATTCGGACGTCGGTCAACAGCCTTGCCTCCTGTCGCGCCGGGCCATCCGACGATAACGCGCGGCGCGAGGCCACCGCCCGTCGGCCGGAACGGGTCTGGCAAACAGTGCTATAGCCGACCCCCGCCGACGGGCAGCCCGGTCCGGTCACCGGCCATGGCCAGCTGTGCCCACCACGGGTGGCCGTCGAGCAGGTCGGCCACCAAATCCGCGAGGGCCGGCGCCTGGACGGCTCCGCCCGCGTTCGTCCCGGCCGCGACGACGATCCGCCCGCCGAGCTCCGCCGGGGCGTCGACCACCGGCAGGCCGTCCGCGGTCATCGGCCGCTCGCAGGTGCGCACCTCGCGGACGTCCAGCCGCCCGTCGGGCCCGCGCAGCGCGGGGAAGAGATCGCCGATGGCCACGATGAGCGCTGTGACGAGCTCCTCGACGGCCCCTGCCACGCCACCACCGCCCGCTTCGGTGTCGCTGTCGGCCGGGACGAGGCGCGCGCCGCGCCAGGACGCCAGGCCGAGGTACCCGAAGCCACCGCTGACGTGGATCACCGACTGGTCGGCGGCGGGCGTCAGGTTGATCACACCGAGCGGATCGCCCGCGTGGATCTTCAACGGTCGGGCCACGCCCGGGTTCGGCAGGGTCAGCGACACCCCGAGCACGTTGGCGACGCAGCCGGCGTCGGGCCAGCGCCCCCCGAGCAGCCGGTACAGGTCACGGCCGCCGACGGTGAGGACGACCCGGCCGGCCGGCACGACCGTGCCGTCGCCGAGCTCCACCTCGACCGCCGCGCCGGTGGGCCGCAGCCCGCGGACCGCGGCCGACGCGACGACCGGCACGCCCCGGCGGCGCAGCAGGTCGGCGAGCGCACCGGCCAGGTCGTGGACGGCCACGGCGCACCCGTCGACCTCGACGGCCCCGCCGCCGGACCGGCTGCCGGCTCCGCTGTCGGTCCGACAGTCGGGTCCGGCGCCGAGCCCCGCGGCGAGGGCGGGCCAGTGCCGGCGGATCGCCGCGGCGTCCAGGTCGGTGGTGTCGTCGTTCGCCTGGCTCTGCAGCGCGCGGCCGGCGGCGAGCCCGGCGTCGTCGAGGTAGACCCGGGCCAGCCGGTTCCCCCGCAGGCAGGCGCCGAGGTCGTCGGGACGGGCCCGGAAGATCTCCTCCCACCGCCGCAGCCCCAGCCGATTGAGCGCGATCACCGCCTCGGCGGCGAGGGCGCGCATCCCCGGCCGGTCGGTGAACTGCTCGAACGCCTCGGCCCAGGCGGCCTCGGGCGCCGAGAGCGATTCCGGCGGGCGCAGCCGCCATCCGCCATCCGTCGGGGTCCGGGCGAGGACCCCGGCGCGGGTGGCGTCGGCGTGCGGCAGAGTCTCGGTCGTCGACAGGTGACGTCCGTTGGCGCCGGCGAAGGTGGTGCCCTGCTCGTCGACCCGGCGGCGGTCGGCCGGTGCCGCGTCGAGGACCACGACCCGCCGCCCGGCCTCGTGCAGCCGCAGTGCCACGGTCAGGCCCACGATCCCGCCGCCGACCACCACGACGGCCTCGGCCTCGGCCCGGCTCGGCCCGGCGGGTGGGCGCGGGAGCTCCCGCCGGTCGTCGAGATCGAGGCGGGCGAGGGCGGTCAGGACGGCCTGGTCGAGATCGGCCGCGCACTCCGGCGCGCGCATCGCGGCCGACACGAGGGTGAAGCCGGGCCGCACCCGCCGCGGGTCGTCCGGGTCGTACCGGCCCGCCAGCAGCGCTCGCACCGGGTCCAACAGCCGTGGGGCGTTGTCCAGGACGACCTCGAGATCGAGCTGGTCGAAGGCCGCCGTCAGCGCCTGCCCGGTGAACACGTCGGGCTCGCACACCGAGACGATCCGGTGGCCGCCGAACCGCTTGAGCCGTTCGGCCCCGATGAGGCCGGTGGTGGGATGCTCCCCGCCCGTGGTCAGCGGGACGGCGAGCCCGAGCAGGTCGGCCGCGTCGAGCACGGACTCGACGTCCCGGGCCGCCCGGATGCGTCCCGCCGGCAGCCGCCTGGCCGTCAGCCAGCGGTCGAGGGCGCCGGCGCCGGCGGCCAGCGACGGGCTGTACACGATCACGTCGTGGCCGCGGGCCACCGCCTCGCGCGCGACGCGGCTGTTGATGTCACCGCTGCCGATCAGCCCCACCGTCGGCGGCCGTGGGCGGTGGCCCGCGGCGCGGCGGGGCGCGAGGAGCTCGTCCGCCATGAACCGGGCGACGTGCCGGGCGTTGACCTCCGGGGTGTTGCGTACGGTCACGCCGAGCTCCGCGGCCGCGTCGGTGTCTATCTCGGCCAGTGACGTCCCGCGGCGGATCACCGCCAGCGCGCGCCGGTCCGGTGTCCTCCGCATGGCCTGCGCCCACCGGTGCAGCGCGTCGCCCGGAACATGGTTGGCCCCGACGACGAGAGTGTGCGGCCGGTGTTCGGTCAGCGCCGCGGGCAGGTCCGCGGGCCGTCCGGCGAGCTCCGGGAGAAGCACCGCGCCGGCCCGGGTGGCCAGCCCGGCGACCCGGGCGGTCACCGCCGTCGCGATGAGGGTCCGCCGCCCGGCCGGGGCGGCGTCGGTGGTGCTCCCGGCCGGTCTCCCGCGCGCGGCGAGCGGGGCGGAGGGGTCGAGGGACCTTGGCATGCGAGTTACGCCACCCGGGTTGGATCGAACGCGGCCGGCCGCGACCGTCGTGGTCGGAGGCGGTGCGTGGTCGGCGGGAACGGAGCGGGAAACGGACAGTGGGGGGACGGAGCGGGAACAGAGCGGGGAACGCCGGGGCACGGGATGCTGGGACATGGGGTGGTGGAGGCACGGGGCGGTGGGCGCCCAGGGGCACCGGGCGCGCCGGGCGCCGACCGTCCCGTCGTCGGCCGTCCCGCCGCCGGCCGCCCTGCCGGCGTCAGTCCGGTCCGCGTCCGCGTGCGCGTCCGCGGGAGTCGGCCCGGGCCTCGGCGGGACCCACATTCGCGCAGGATCTTCAACGGGTTGTCAAAGGATGATCGGCCTTCCCGGCGGACGGCGGGATGTCGAGCGGGTTCACACCCCCGATCGTCCCGCGTGAGCCGAGCACGACAAAACGGGCGAACAGCTCCTCGGCGTACCAGCCCGCCGAGGGGGTCCGCCGCACCGCCGCGGCGTGCGCCGGCCCCTGGTAGGCGAACGCGCGCAGCGCCGTGACGTCCCGCCACAGGCTGAAGGTGCCCTGCAGGCCGATCGGCGCCTCGCCGATGCCCGCGGCGAACAGCAGCCCGCCGGCGCCGCGCAGCTCCGCCGCGACCGGCGGGACGGCCCGCCAGAACGCCACGGCCTGCCGCGGCGCGAGCCGGGCCCGGGTGACAGCCGCCACCGGCCCCCCGCCGTGTTCCTCGCTGTGTCTTCCATGGTGCTCGCCGTCGGGGCGGCGGTGGCTCGCCGGGCCACCGGGACGGCCCCCGAACGGCGCACGGCCCGACCACCGCCCCCGGGAGGCCACCGGGCGCAGCTCCACCCGCCAGCGCTCGTCCGCGATGCCGGCCCACGACCGGATTGTCCTGGAGCGCTCGAAGCCCCGGGCCGCCGAGGGTGTGTCCCACACCGCCAGCAGCGCCCACCGCAGCGGGTCGGCGTCGAGCGGGGTGAACCGGTGGCTCGAGCCGGTGCCCAGCAGCTTGCCGAACGCCAGCCCGGACGTCCGCCGCAGCGTGGGCCGGTCGAGCGCCATGCGCGCGGCGGCGTGCCCCGCCCGCCGGCGCGGGACGTGCCAGAAGTCGACGGTGACGAGCACGTCACGGCACCGATCGGGGCGACGGCAGCGGGCCCCTCGGCCCAGGGCCCGCCGGGCCAGGAGCCGTCGGCCCGGCGGCGGGCGGGCCGGCGGTGGGCGGAGTGGGCGCGGGCGGCGGGGGGCGCATCGGCGCGAGCCGCAGCGGCGGGCCGTCCGGCGCGGGGGCCGTGGTCTGCGGGCCGTACTTCTTCGCGAAGGCGTCCGCGGCGCCGTCACGCCCCTCCCAGGCCGGCACGACCCGGCACCGGTGCAGCTCGGTGAGCGGGTGGCGGCCGGTGCCGCCGATCTCGGTGACGAGGCCGTCGGCGCCGCCGTCGTGGACGAGCCGGGTCAGCTCCTCGTCGGCCAGGTAGACCGTGTCGCCCAGCCGCGCGTACCTCGCCTGAATCGTGCGGGCGTCCCGGCCGGGGCCGTCGGTGCGCAGGATGCGCAGCGGGACCCGGAGATAGTCGTCGAGGCTGACACTGCGGTCGGGATGCCAGATCTTCTCGAAGTGCTGCTCGACGAACTGGACGAGGGTCGAGGAGATCGCCGCCTCGTGCTGGGTCGTGGCGGCCGACGAGTGCCCGAACGGGAAGGTCGAGATCAGGGCCCCGCTGTCCCACCGGTGGTAGGTCGTCAGTGGCTGGTCGCCATAGATCCGCACGGAGAGCCGGGGCCGCAGCGCGGGGACCAGCCGCGCCCGCACGGTGTCGAGCACGCGCAGGTTCGCCCTGATCACATTCGGGACGTCGATGCTGTGCAGCAGGTCCTCGGCCCGGCCGGCCGCGGGCGGGGAGTCGGGGTCCAGGAGCAGGATCTGCACCATCGCCCCCGCGTCGACCGCGGTGAGCAGAGCCTCGGCGAAGGCCTCGACGTGCGCCGGGGCCAGCAGGTCCGTCCACGTGTTGAGCAGGCGGACGCTGCGCCGGCTCGTGGCGACCCGTCCGATGAAGTAGGCCGGGTCGAAGTCGCCGAGCAGCCGGCCGCTGGCGAACTGGGTCGGCGCGGTGCTCGCCGGGCGGGCCAGCCGCGACTCGGCCGCGGCGAGCTCGGTGGAACCGTGCTGGCGCAGCAGGGTGACCGCCTGCTGCCAGGACCGGCGCGCGGCGAGATGATCGTCGAGGCGCGCCAGGATGTCGCCCCGCCGGACCAGGATCCGCGGCTCCCACAGGATGTCGGGCAGCGCGCTCAGCAGCGGCAGGCTCTCGTTGTAGTGGGCCAGTGCGCGTTCCGGTCGGTGCCGGTGCAGGTCGCCGAGCCGGCGCAGCGCGAGGGCTTCCAGCGACCGGCTGGTCAGCTCGCGCGCGATCGACAGGCTGATCGACAGGCAGGTGATGCCCTCGCCCAGCTCGTCGCGGTCGCCGTGCGCCATCGCCAGGCAGATCAGCGCCTCGGCCTCCGCGCGCCGCGCGCCGCCGCGGCGGGTCAGCGCCAGGCACTGCTCGAAGTGCTCCACCGCGCCCTCGGCGTCCCCGCGCCCGCGCGCGGCGTCGGCCAGCCCGTGCAGGGTGCGGGCCTCGCCGAGCGTGTCGCCGTACTCGACGAAGATCGAACGGGCACGTTCCAGGCGCTCGGTCGCGAGGTCGAGGTGGTCGGCGGCGCGGGCACCGAGGACGGCCGCCGGCTCCCCGTCGTTGTCGGCACCGGGCGCGTCCAGCCGCCAGAAGGCGTGCTCGAAGGCGAGGGTGATGTCGCGTTCACCCAGGCCGCACAGCAGGACCGCCTCGGCCAGCCGGTTGCCGCGCCGCCGCGCCGCCGCGAGCGCGAGGGTGTGGATCCGCTCCCAGTCCGACCAGTGCGCGCCGAAGGCGCAGAACTCGGCGGCCTCGATCGCGAGCAGCCAGGTCGGTTCGTCGAGGCCGTGCCGGTGCGCCTGGTCGACGAGGGCCAGCAGGTTGACCCGCTCGCCGCCGAACCACAGCAGCGGCTGGGCGGTGAGCGCGGCGACCACGTCCGGGTCGACGGCGTGCACCTCCGGGTCGACGGCGTGGCCCGGTCCACCGGAGCCGCCCGCGGCGGGGGTGTGGGCGGCGGGCTCGATGGTGCGCGCGGTGCCCGGCGCGAACTCGTCGACCGCGCCGCGCAGCACCGCCAGATAGGCGTACAGCAGCCGGTCGAGGGCCTGCGCGTGCTCGGGAGCCAGCCGCGGCACCTGGGCTGCCGGCGCCGCTCCGGTGTCCGTGCCTGTGGGGGCGGCGCGCGGGACGCCGGTGGTCGCCGTCCGGGTGAAGCCCGGGCCCGGGGGGACGGTGGGGTGGGCCGCGCTGGCGGACGCCTCGTTCTTCTCCCGGGCGAAGACCCGGAGCAGGTCGTGGAACCGGTACCGCTCGGTGCCGGCCCGGTCGACACCGCGGCGTTCGAGCAGCTGGGCGTCGACGAGGCGGTCCACGACGTCCTCGGCCTCGTCCAGGCCGACGTCCAGGACGGCGGCGGCGGCCCACGGGGCGAAGTCGGCCAGCTCGGGCAGCGCCAGCAGGCGGAACGCCCGCTGCTCGTCGGCGGGGCGGCCCTCGTAGCTGAGCCCGAAGCTGGCGCGGACCTCGAGGTCGCCCGCCTCCAGCCAGGACAGCCTGTCCCGCTCGTTGGCCAGCCGGGAGGCCAGCCGCG
The DNA here is from genome assembly GCF_023242985.1 of Frankia sp. Mgl5. Classification (NCBI taxonomy): domain Bacteria; kingdom Bacillati; phylum Actinomycetota; class Actinomycetes; order Frankiales; family Frankiaceae; genus Frankia; species Frankia sp. Mgl5. Next base: position 51,802 of record NZ_JALKFY010000616.1, read on the forward strand.
TCAGTCGCCAGTGTGGGTGGGCGGCCAGCTTGCGCCCCGCGATCTGAATGGCGAGCGGCAGGTACCCGCACAGCCCCACGATGTCGCGTGCCGCCTCCGGCTCCGCGCTCACCCGCCGCTCGTCGACCACCTTGGAGAGCAGCTCCACGGCGTCGCCGGGGTGCAGGACGTCGACCATCCAGTAGGAGGGGGTCAGCCCGTGCATCCGCGAGCGGCTGGTGACGATGACCACGCTGCCGGGGCTGGTCGGGAGCAGCGGGCGGATCTGCGCCTCGTTCGCCGCGTTGTCCAGCAGGATCAGCACCCGGCGGTTGACCAGCAGCGACCGGTACACCTCGACCAGATGGTCGGGGTCGGAGGGAACCGCGGCCCGGCTTACCCCCATCGCCTGGACGAAGCGGCCCAGCACGCGGTGCGGGTCGAGCGGTTCGCTGGTGCCGCGCAGGTCCACGTACAGGGCGTCGGCGAACTGGGCGCGGACGCGGTGGGCCACGTACACCGCGAGCGCGGTCTTCCCCGCCCCGGCCTTGCCGGCGATCGCGGCGACGACCGTCCCCTTCGCGCCCGCCACCGGGTCGGTGAGGGTGGCCAGGATCTGGCCCCGGATCGTGTCGCGGCCGGTGAACTCCTCGATGTCGGGCGGGAGCTGGTAGACGCCCTGCCCGGTGGGCGGCGCCGACACCGGCCGGCCCAGTGCACGTGGCGGCGTCCAGGCCAGGCCCGGATCGGCGCGCAGGACGTCCTCCTGGAGCCGTTGCAGCAGCGGGGATTCCAGACCGAGATCGTGGAGTGCCTCAAGGCCTTCCCGGCAGGCCCGGGCGGCGTCCTCGGTGCGGCCGTCGCGGTAGAAGGCGAGAACAAGCTCCCGGCGCAGCCCGTCGTCGTGCGGATGTCTCGTGACGAGCATCCGCAGATCGCCGATGACCTCGCGGTGTCGGCCCAGCGACAGATCGGCTGAGATTCGCGTCTTCTGGATGTCAAGGTGAAGCTCTGTCAGTTTTTCGACGTAGCCCGTTGTGAAGGGATAGTCGACGAGATCGACCAAAGGTTGGCCGCGCCAGAGCGCCTGCGCCTCCTGCAACGGTGCGATGGCGCTGACCGGGTCACCGTCCTCGATGGCGCGCCGGCCCTGCTCCAACAGCCGCCGGGCGCGTTCGGCGTCGATCTGCGCCGGCCCTACGTCGAGTAGATAACCGGCTCCCCGGCGGATAAGCACCTGGGCTGAGCTGGGGCTCTCCAGCCGGCGGCGCAGCTCGCTGACGTGTGTCCGCAGGGTGGCGAGTGCCCTTTCCGGGGCTGGTTCGCTCCAGATCACCTCGATCAGGCGCTGGGTGGACAGCACCTGCCCGGCCTCGAGCAGCAGCGCCGCGAGCAGCACCTTTCGCTGGGTGCCGCCGAGCACGACGGGAACACCGCCCGCGGTGACCTCCAACGGCCCCAGGACGGCGAACTGGAGCCGGTCCGGATCGGGCATCTGGTCCTCTCGGGAGAATGCGGTCGCCGGTGCGGTGCGGTGCGGCGCGCCGGCGGTGTTCGTCCTTCTGATTCTGCCTTTCCCGCGGCGGCCCGTGGCGGACACCGGGACAACCGCGGAATCGTCGCGCGTGCGATTCGACGCTTTCAACTCCGGGTCAACGGCAGCCGTGATCGGGTGTGTACCGGTTGTTGATCGGTCCGGGGTGCACTCGTTGTCGAGAGCCATACCGGGCCGCCGCGCATTTCGGCGGGGGGTGTTCGGGGTCCCGCGGTGGCTGGAGGGAGGGTGTCGATCATGTCGATCTTCGAGTTCTCGGGTATCGGAGCGGTGACGGGTGCGTCCCGCGGCGGAGCGGACGAGGCACCGGATCACCGCCGCCGTGACGGCGGCGCGCGGCGGGCGGCCGTGGACCGGGCTGACGTGAGCCGGGTGGAGGCGGGCCGGGCGGGTGCCGAGGGGGCCGGCGCGGGCCGCCGCGGGGTGGCGCCCGGCCTCGCCGCGCGGCTGGACGGCCTGCTGCCGCTGGAGGTGGGCTACGACTTCGTGTCGGGCACCCGCAACCAGGTGTGGGTGCGCGGTGACCGGGCGGCCGTCCTCGAGAGGTGGCATCGGGACGGCGGGGTGGAGCTCATGGTCGCCGACCGCCCGTTCCGGCTGGAGTCGGACCTCGACGGCGTGGGGGTGCGGGTGGTCGATCCGGTGGCGCGGCTGCCGCTCGCCGCGTTCCGGCCCCGGCCGCGGGGCGGCCTGGTCGACCTCGCGGACGGCTCCACGCTGCGCTGGCTGCGCCCGCGCCGCCGGGCCGCCGGGTACGTCTTCGAGCGCGGATTCGTCGGCTGGAAGAACGCCAACGTGGTCCGGTTCGCGCACGACGGGGTCGCGATCGTTCTGGTGGACCCGTCCGACCTGACGCGCCATCGCCCGCCGGTGGCCCGCCCGGACTTCGGCGCCGGGACGGTGGCCGACCCGCGCCGGGGCTGGGTGCCCGAGGTAACGGTGCTCGTGCTGCTCGGCTGGTTCCTCCTGCTGCTGGAGGACGACCCGGTGCCTTCGGCGCCCGCTTACCCCGATCTTGACCCGTCCGGGTGGCGCGCCGCGCCGTCAGGTTGACGGTCTGCCTGCTCGGGATTATCTTCGAACATGCGTTCGATTATGTCGGTGTCGGGGCGACCGGTGCCGGAGCGGGTTGGCGTCAGCGCAGGTCGGCACCGGAGAGGTGATCCCAGTGGGCGCGGTTCGGCGGAGCACTGCCAGCGGGTTCGGAGTGGCCGGCGACCAGGGCGCGGTGAGCCGTCACGGCGGTGCCGGTCGGTACGAGGGGGGCGGTCGGCTGGAGGGGTTCGGCGTGCGGGATGCCGGCCGGCCGGGCCCGCCCGGCCCCACGGGCGCTGCGCGCGAGCCCGGTCCCGGCACGCGGGGGCAGGTCCCCGGGCAGGTCCCGGGCAGGACGATGCTTCCCGCCTCGGGGCTGCCGCGGCGCTCCCGGGACGAGCTCCTCACCTCGGCCCGGCGCGGGCTGGCCGAGGCGGCCTTCACCCGCCCGGCGGGTGAGCGCTACGCGCTGGCGCATCTCGCCGCGCTGCGGGCCGCGGCCGCCGTTCTCGCCGCCCGCGCGCAGCCCCGTCCGGGTCATCGGGGCCGCCCGGCGAGCGCGTGGCGGCTGCTCGCGCTGGTGGCTCCCGAGCTCGAGGAGTGGGCGGCGTTCTTCGCCGCGGGCGCCGGCCGGCGAGCCGCGGCCGAGGCCGGGCTCGCCGTCGTGACGGCCAGGGATGCCGACGACCTCGTCCGCCAGGTGGAGATCTTCCTCGGGCTCGTCGAGGCGGCGCTCGGCGTGCCCTCCCAGCCCCCGTTGTCGCAGGCCGCGTCCTCTGAGGGGGGGATGTGGCGCTGAGCACGCCGCACCTGACTGAGACCATCCGTGGCTGAGGGGCCGGTGGTCCCCTACGCGGAGCTGCACTGCCATTCGGCCTTCAGCTTCCTCGACGGCGCCAGCCAGCCCGAGGACCTGGTCGCGGAGGCTGTCCGGCTGGGCCTGTCGGCGCTCGCGCTCACCGATCACGACGGCATGTACGGCATCGTCCGGTTCGCGGAGGCGGCGGTGGAGGTCGGGCTGCCCACCGTGTTCGGCACGGAGGTCTCGTTCAAGTCCACGGTCCCGCGCGGCGGGGCGCCCGACCCGGCCGCGACCCATCTGGTGATCCTCGCCCGTGACGCCGAGGGATACCGCCGGCTGTCCCGGGCGGTCTCCGACGCCCACCTGGCCAGCGGGGAGAAAGGCGTGCTGATCGCGGAGCCGGAGGCGTTCGCGGCCGCCGCCGGTGGGCACTGGCAGGTGCTCACCGGGTGCCGCGAGGGCGCGGTTCCCCAGGAGCCGGTCGCCGGAGGCACCAGCCTCTCCGGGCCGGCGCCGGCTCCCGAGGGCTTCCCGGGCGCGGCCGCCGGCCGCGCCGCCCTGGACGAGCTGGTCGCCCTGTTCGGCCGGGAGAACGTCGCGGTCGAGCTGTGGGATCACGCCGCCCCGCTGGACTCGGCCCGCAACGACGCCCTCACCGGGCTTGCGCGGGACGCCGGGCTGCCGGTCGTCGCCTCCGGCAACGTCCACTACGCCACCCCGGCGTCGGCGCGGCTGGCGGCGACGATGGCCGCCGTGCGGGCGCGCCGCTCCCTCGACGAGATGGACGGCTGGCCGCCCCCCGCCCGAACGGCCCACCTGCGTTCCGGCGCGGAGATGGCGGCCCGGTTCGCCCGCTTTCCGGACGCCGTTCGCGCCGCGGCCCGCATCGGCGCGGAGTGCGCGTTCAGGCTCGACCTGGTCGCGCCGAGCCTGCCGGACTTCCCCGTACCGGCCGGGCACGACGAGGCGAGCTGGCTGCGGCTGCTCACCATGCAGGGCGCGGCCCGCCGGTACGGCCCGGCCCGGGCCGAACGGGTGGCGGGTGCCTACGACCAGCTCGTCCACGAGCTGAAGCTGATCGAGCGCCTGGGCTTCCCGGGCTACTTCCTGATCGTTCACGACATCGTCGAGTTCTGCCGGCGCAGCGACATCCTCTGCCAGGGGCGGGGATCGGCGGCGAACTCGGCGGTCTGCTACGCGCTGGGCATCACCAACGTCGACGCGGTGTCCTTCGGGCTGCTGTTCGAGCGTTTTCTCGCCCCCGAGTGGGACGGGCCACCCGACATCGACCTGGACATCGAGTCGGGGCGCCGAGAGGAGGTCATCCAGTACATCTACGGCCGCTATGGCCGGGACAGAGCCGCGCAGGTGGCGAATGTGATCACCTATCGGCCCCGGTCCGCGGTGCGGGACGTCGCCCGGGCCCTGGGGTTCTCGCCCGGCCAGCAGGACGCCTGGCCACGCCAGATCGACCGGTGGCCGCCGCCACCGCCCGGAACGGCCGCCGCGCCCCGGGTGCCGCCGTCCCCGGCGGGGACGGGTGTGCCCGTGCCGAGCCCGCCCTCGCCGTCGTCCGCCGGCCGTTCCGGGGCGGGGGAGGGCCGGCCGGCGGCACTGCGGGGTGCCCCCACCGAGATCCCCGCCGAGGTCCTGGGCCTGGCCGGGCAGCTTCTCGGGTTTCCCCGTCACCTAAGGATCCACTCCGGCGGGATGGTCATCTGCGGCCGCCCGGTCGCCGAGGTGGTCCCGGTCGAGTGGGCCCGGATGCCGGGCCGCACGGTGGTGCAGTGGGACAAGGACGACTGCGCCGCGGCCGGGCTGGTCAAGTTCGACCTGCTGGGCTGGGCGTGCTGTCGATGCTGCACGGTGCCTTCGACCTCATCGGGGGCGGCGGCTCTGATCGTGCGCGGCCGGCTGGGGAGCGCGCAAGGCGTGGTGAACGTGGTCGCCGAGAGCCTGCGCCCGTTGCCGCTGGCGGTGAGTGGGCGCTCCAGGGACTTCCGATGGCGGCCCACCCTTGCGTCGAGGCACACGTTCGGTCACCATCGGTTACATCTTGGAGTTCGATGATTACCGAGGGTGGTGGTTTCCGGTGGTGGTCGCTGGTGTGGACGAGCGGCGCGGCAGCCGGGCGGTGCCAGGGCGGCCCTTGGCGCGACGGCGGAACACCTGGCTGGTGCGGGTCGCCGGGCTCTCGGCGGGCAGCCTCGCCGTCGGTCTGGTCATCGGCCTCCTGCTGCCGCGCTGACGGCACCACGGGAGGACCGCGGTGAGGTCCCCGCCGGAGCCTGCGCCGGAGCCGGTGGGCAGCCGGATCCTGCATGTCGACATGGACGCCTTCTACGCCTCCATCGCGGTACGGGACGCACCCGAGCTACGTGGCCGACCGGTGATCGTCGGCGGGGGAAGTCGGGGGGTGGTGCTCTCCGCGACCTACGAGGCGCGGGCCTTCGGGGTGCGCAGCGCCATGCCGATGGCGCGGGCCCGCGGGCTGTGTCCCACAGCGGTCGTCGTCCCCGCCGATCACGGCCGCTACCGCGAGGTCTCCCGCGCGATCATGGACGTCTTCCGGAACGTGACGCCGCTGGTCGCGCCGATCTCCCTCGACGAGGCGTTCCTCGACGTGGGCGGCGGGCGGCGGCTGTTCGGCACCCCGGTCGACATCGCGCGGGCCATCCGCGGCCGGATCGCGACCGAACAGGGCCTGACCTGCTCGGTGGGGGTGGCGCCGTCGATGTTCGTCGCGAAGATCGCCTCAGCCCGGTGCAAGCCGGACGGCCTGCTGGTGGTGCCCCCCGACGAGGTCCTCGCCTTCCTGCACCCGCTGCCGACCGCGGCGCTGTGGGGGGTCGGGCCGCGGACGGAGCAGTCGCTGACCCGGTTGGGGATACGCACGATCGGTGACATCGCGCGCACGCCCGCCGACACGCTGCGGCGCGCCCTCGGAGCGGGCGCGGGCGGCCACCTGCACGCGCTCGCGCACGGGCGGGACGACCGCCGCGTCGAGCCCGACGGCGCCGACGTGTCCGTCGGCGCCGAGGAGACCTTTCCCGTGGACCTGGCCGACCCCGAGCGGCTCGCCCGGGAGCTGCTCCGCCTCAGCGGGCGCGTCGCGGCCCGCCTGCGGGCCCGGGGCCAGGCCGCCCGCAACATCTCGATCAAGGTCCGGCATGCCGACTTCAGCACCGTCACGCGGGCTCGTACCCTCGCCGAGCCGACCGACGTCACCTGGGTGATCTACCGCACCGCGGGCGAGCTGTTCGACGAGCTCAGGGCCACATCCCGCCCGCTGGTGCGCCTGCTCGGGGTGCGGGTGGCCCGGCTGTCCGCCGCCGGGCGGACGGGCCACCAACTGGCGTTCGACGAGCGGCCGTCAGGCTGGGCCGAGGTCGACCGGGCCACCGACGGCGCCCGCCGGCGGTTCGGGGAGGAGTCCGTCCGGCCCGCGTCGCTGCTGCCCGACCGCCCGCGGCGCCCGGCTCCTCCCCGTGAGTGGGGGCCCGGCCGAGTGTGAATCCGGTGTCCTGGAAGGCTCGAACGCCCCTGGAACGACCGCGGCCACGATCACCGAACGGCATGATCGTACGATGAGCATGGCATGAACCCCGCTGGCCCGGGCAGGAGCCCAGTACGCCGAATAGCTCTGGTCGGAGTGGGTTCGAACCGGCTTGGACACAGCATGACCTGTTGCCTACCGCCTCGGCCCCGCACATGCCTATTCTTGGGTGTCAGGTTCCGTCCGGCGGGCCTGAAGGTCGTGGGAGGAGCGTCGATGCCGCTCTCGGAGAACGAGCAGCGCCTACTGGAGCAGATCGAGCGCGCTCTCGTCGAGGACGATCCCAAGTTCGCGAGCACGGTCCGGTCGACGAACCCCAGGACCTACCTCCTGCGGCGCGTGCGGCGCAGCGGGGTCCTGTTCGCGCTCGGTCTCGTCGTCCTGGTCGTGGGCGTGGTCCTCAACCAGGTTCCCCTCACCGTGATCCTGGGGATCCTGGGGTTCCTGATGATGCTCTTCGCGGCACTGCGGGGGGCGGCCGACCTGCGTCGGATCAGCGGCCGGGGCAACGACGTCGGTCGTCGCCCGCACGGGTCGAAATCCAGGCCTGGTTCCGGCGGCCGGTCGCGCCCGGCGCGGCAGTCGTTCATGGAACGGGTGGAGGAGCGGTGGCGCCGCCGCTGGGAGGACCGTCCCTGATCGGGACCGCTCCCGGAGCCCGGCCAGGCTGAGCCCGGTGGTGAGCCGATCTCAGCCTGGTGGCTCAGACGAATTTTCGCCCGAGCCCGAGCCCAGGCTCGGGCTCGGGCTCGGGCTGACGCGATCTCAGGCGGGCGGCTGCGGCGGGTGTGTCCGCCCGCCGGCGGAGGCACCGACCCCGGCCTCTTGGCCGTCGTCGGCACCGTTGTCCGGCGGGTCGCCGGCCCGGTGCCGGATGCGCCCGAGAACATCGCGCACCGGGATCTCCCGCGCCCGCTGCATCATCGACGGCGGGGCCACCGTCGCCATCGCGCGGCGGCCCCGGGGCGCGACCGACCACAGCACCCGGCGGGCCAGAGCCAGGTCGGCCAGGACGTCCACGCCCGGATCGGGCGCGGCCATCCCGGCGGGGGCGTAACGGGCCCGCTCCTGGGCCATTGCCATCCGGATCAGGGCCTGCCGGGCGGCGTCGACCTCCGCCGACCCGGCTTCGGGGCCGGCCTCGAGGTAGGCGATGAGCCGCTGCGCGCCCGAGCGCGGTGAGTCGCTCGTCCGCAGGTGGATGCCGAGGTCGGCGGCCACGTCGACCAACTCGGCCCAGGCCGCGTGCACGCGCGCGACTGCCTCGGCGTCCTGGCGGTCGGGGCCGCCCGAGCCCATCCGGCGGCGCCGCAGCGCCACCCTGGACAGGGCCGGGATGCTGAGCAGGACCAGGATCCCGAGACCCAGCCCGACCCAGGGCAGCCAGGAGGGGGGGAAGGTGTCCTTGTGGGTGCCCGCGGCCTTGTCGTCGGCCTCGGCGGTCAGCTCCTCGGCCGCCCCGCCCTGGTCGTCGGGGACGGGCACCGCGCTCGGTGTCGGCTCGACGGCGACTTCCCCGTTCCCCTGGGGGACTTCGGCCGTGTCCGGGCCGGTGGTCGGCTCGGTCGTCGACGGGGCGTAGTCCGGGGCCGGGGTCGCGCCGTCCGAGCGGCGGGTCGGCTCGAACGGGAGCCAGCCCAGGGTCGGGAACCAGACCTCGGGCCAGGCGTGTGCCTGCTTGTTGGTGATCACCCAGGTGCCGTCGGCGGCGCGGGTGCCGTGCGTGAAACCGATGGCCACCCGGGCGGGCAGCCCCAGCATCCGCACCAGGACGGTCATTGCGGACGCGAACTGTTCGCAGTACCCGCGCCGGCTCTCGAAGAGGAACTCGCTGAGCGCGCCGTCCTGGACGGTGGGCGCGCCGTTGAGGTCGTAGGTGAACTCCGAGCCGCGCAGGAAGTTCTGGATGGCGAGGACCCGGGCGTAGCCGGTGCTCGCGCCGGTGGTGATCTGGGCGAGCAGTGTCCGCAGCCGTGGGTCGGCGTCCGGCGGCAGCTGAGTGACGACGTTCATCGACTCGGGCACCGGGCCGGTGGCGGCGGCGATCTGCTGCGCGGTGGGGTCGGGGACCGCCGCGCTGACGGTGTAGCGCAGCCCGGCGGTGGAGGTGCGGGTGGAGAAGACGGTGCCCGTCGGTTCGGCGAGGCGCCAGTCGCCGGCGAGCCCGTCGAAGTCGGTGGGAATGCCCGGCACGGGCAGGTAACGCTCGGCCATCTCACCGGAGACCGCCACCGATGCGGTGGTCGAGATCGTGCGGACGCCCCGCTCCGGTCCGGGCAGGCCCTCGCTCACCCGGGCTTCCTTCGTCGCGTTCAGGGCCCGCAGGGTGAAGCGCTGGCCGTCGAAGTTCTCCAGGGCGGTGAGCCGCAGATACTGCGGATTGTCCGTGGTGACGCGCAGGAGCGGGATCTCGCGGTCGTCGTGGAGCTGCTGGGAGAGCGAGACGATCGGCTGCACGACGCTCGCCGAGCTCGGGCCGTCGCCCGAGCGCCCGCCGCCGCCGTTGTCGATCACTCCGTGCCCGTCCAGGGAGGGCACCAGCAGTGGCACCGCCGCCGCGATCACCAGCGACCCGACGGCCACCCGGGCACCGAGTGATCCCAGGCCGTTGCGGATGACCCGGGGGGGCCGGTCACCGACCGGGCGGCCCCACCGGGTGACCATCCGGTTGCCGTCCAGCAGCATCAGCGCGACGAAGCCGACCGAGGCGAGGACGAAGGGAAGAGTGCCGACCCCGCCCGGCAGGACGGCGGCCGGCACGACGAACAGGCCGAGCAGCGGCAGGCCGGCCAGCGGGGGCCGGTCCACGACCACCACGATCAGGTCGACCGCCATGACGACCAGGTACACGGCGACGAAGACCAGGACCACCAGGCCGGGCCGTTCCGGCACCGGCACCGCGAGCTCGCCGATGTCGTGCTTGCCGGCCAGCGCCAGCTCGCGCAGCGCTGTCACGGTGGACGGCGTCGGGATCACGCCGAGCAGGGCGGTGTCCCGTGCGCTCACCCTGGTGAGGGTGGTGAGCAGGCCGATCAGGCTGAGGCAGATGCCGGTGGACGCCGGCAGCCGGAACAGGGCGCCGAGCAGCCGGCCCAGCACCGCGGTGCTCACGGCGACCGCCGTCGCGATCAGGACGGGGCCGAACCACCAGCCGAACCCGTCGAACAGCGGGGCCAGCGCGGCGCTGGCGAGTAGGCAGGCCATCCCGCCCAGCGCGGCGGAGAACGGCCGTGGGGTCACCATCCGCGACCATTCGGTGGGGGACCGCCTCCCGTGGTGGCGGGGGCCGCGGGCTCGTGGGGGGAGCCGGGCCGGTACAGCGGGCCGGTCGCGGTCGCGGTCGCGGGCGGGGGTGGCGTCGGGTCGGCGGGGGCCCGGTCCGCCCCGCCCCCGGCGGGCGCCGCGCCGCGGCGGGCGTCCCGACCACGCGAGCCGCTGCCGCCCGAGCCGCCGTTGGGGGAGCCGCCGTGGCCCGAACCGCCGTTGGCCGAACCACTGTTGGGTGAGCTGCCGTTGGGTGAGCTGCCGTTGGGGGAGTCGCCGTTGGGGGAGTCGCCGTGGAGCGAGCCGCCGTTCGGCGCCGCGCCGGCTCGGCGGGCGGAGGCGTCGTGGTCCGCGCGGGGGGCGGACCACGCGCGGGCGGCCGGACCGGTGCCCGACGCGGACCCGTACGACACCCGCGCCATGCCGCCGACGGCGTTCCCGACGGCGAACCGGCGCCCGGCCGACGCGCCCGGACGGAAGATCTGCGGCCAGGTGTCGGCGAGGCGGGCCCCGGCACCCGCGACCAGGACGGTCCATCCGTGCCTGGTCAGGGTGTGCCGGGTGACCTCCAGGTCGCCCCCGGCCGCCGGGGAGGCGCCCCAGCCGGCGAGATCCACCAGCACCGCGATGGCCGGGGCGTTGCGCGGCCGGGCACCCGCGATCATCGAGGCCGTCGCCTGGTCGGTGCGCCCGAGCACGACGACGACCATGCCGGAGTGCTCAGCCGAGCGCAGACTGGCCAGCGCCGGGCTGAGGGTGTCCGACGGGGTAGGCGCGATGATCGCCAGCTCGTCGAGCAGCGCGCCGACGGCGTTGCCGGGACCGGTCGCCGCGACACCGGTGTCGGCGATCAGCCGGACGCCGTAGCCGCTGCGGGCGAGGTTGACCGCGATCGAGCCGGCCGCGCCGACCGCCCAGGAGAAGGGGTCGTCCCGGTCCATCTCGGGCCAGGCCGTGTGCCGGGTGTCGAGCAGCACGGTGGCGGCGCCGGTCAGCGGCCGCTCGTCGCGGCGCACCATCAGCTCACCCAGTCGGGCCGTGGTCTTCCAGTGCACCTTGCGCAGATCGTCGCCGGAGCGGTACGGACGTGTGGTGGAATCGTCCTCACCCGCCCGTGCCGACGAGCGGCGTACCTCGTTGTTGAGCGAGGACGAACCGACCAGCGGCGTCAGCGGCAGGCGCTCCAGGGCGGGAGCGACGATCAGCTCGTCCCGCCCCCGGAAGCTGCGCTCCAGCTCGCACAGGCCGAACGGGTCGGTCAGTCGGATCGTGAGCGGGCCGACCTGGTACCGGCCACGGACCCCGGCGCACAGCGGGTAGGAGAGGTCACGGGAGCCGCCCGGCTCGATCTGGTCCACCACGAAGCGCGCGCGGTGGCCGAGGTTGGGGGTCGCGTCCTCGACGAGCAGCACCGAGGACGGCAGTCGGGAGACGTTGTCCAGCCGGATCCGTACCGAGACGGTGTCGCCCGCGGTGACCCGCGGCGGCTCCAACCGGCGGGTGCAGGCCAGCCGGTAGCGGGTCCGCGCGACGAACCCGGCCGCGAACAGCGGCAGCGCGGCAAGCAGGGCGCCGACCGCGAGGAGGTCCTGCTCGCCGATGACCGCTGCCGAGGCCACGCACGCCCCGCCCGCGGCGAGGAACGAGCGGCCGCGGACCGTCAGCCCGCGTACCGCGGCGAGGAAGTCGCGCACGTGTCTCTAACGGCCACGTCGCGAGGGACGTGCAGGGTCCTGCCGGGCGATCGGGATCCGGGCGATCAGGTCGCTCACGATCCGGGCCGCGATGTCGTTCGTCGGCTCACCCGACAGCATGATCTCAGGATGCAGCAGCAGGCGGTGCGCCAGCACCGGGCCGGCGACCGCCTGGACGTCGTCCGGGAGCACATAGCCGCGCCGGCTGACCGCGGCATGCGCCCGGGCCGTACGGATCAGGTGCAGCGTGGCCCGCGGGGACGCGCCCAACGTGATCTCCGGGTGCCGCCGGGTGGCCCCGACCAGGTCGACGATGTACTGGCGGACCTCGCCGGAGACGTGCACCGAGCGCACCGCGTTCGCCAGCTTGGCGACCTCGGCCGCGGTGGTGACCGGGACGACGTTGGCCAGCGGGTCGCTCTGGCCGTGGTTGTCGAGCATCGCCAGCTCGGCGCCGGGCGAGGGGTAGCCCATCGAGACCCGGGCGGTGAAGCGGTCGCGCTGGGCCTCGGGGAGCGCCCGGGTGCCGTCCATCTCGATCGGGTTCTGGGTGGCGACGACCATGAACGGGGCCTCGAGGCGGTAGGTGACACCGTCCACGGTCACCTGCTGCTCCTCCATGCATTCCAGGAGGGCCGACTGGGCCTTGGGTTCGGCCCGGTTGATCTCGTCGCCGACCACGATGTTCGCGAACACCGGCCCCGGCCGGAACTCGAAGTCGCGGGTGCCCTGGTTGTAGACGCTGACGCCGGTCACGTCGCTGGGGAGCAGGTCCGGAGTGAACTGGATCCGCCGCACCCGCGCGTCGATCGAGCGGGCGAGGGCCTTGGCGAGCATGGTCTTGCCGACGCCCGGCACGTCCTCGATGAGGAGGTGCCCCTCGGCGAACAGGACCACCAGAGCCGTGCGGACCACATCCGACTTGCCGTCGATGACGGTCTCCACCGAGCGGCCGATCCGGTCGGCGACCTCGGACAGATGATCGATCTCGCCCGCCGGGTCGCGCCAGCGCAGTACTCCCGGCTCCGTCACCACGGTGCGGGCCTCCTTCGGATCGCGTGTCCCGGTCGTCGCCCCCGGTGCGGGGATGTCGTGCGCGAGGGCACTGCCGCCGCCCTGGACGCCGCCCTCACCGCCGCCCCCGGAAGCAACCCCGGAACAGCCCGGACATCATCCTGACGCGGAGCACTCCCCCACGAGTGTGACATCCATAAGGGGGGGTCCGGGAGGACTGGTCGGTGATGGCCGCCGTTGCGGTCGTGGCCGTGGGCTGCGGCCTGGTCGTCCGCACCCGGGCGAGGGGTCATTTGTTCCCTTTTCCGCCGCCTGACTGTCGTGTATCAACCTGGTTTGCGGCGATTTATACCAGCCTCCCTACGGAGCGCTTACCGCCCCCGAGCCCGGAGTGGGAGCGGTGGGGTGGAGCGGGGTGTCTTGGGGGTGTCGGGTGGGGGGGAGTGGGGTAGAGTGGCGCGCAGTGGGGGTGGGGAGCTCGCGGGTAGCCGCCGGCTGGTGAACCAGTCGTCGTCTGATGGTCACGGCGCGTCTCTCCGGGCCTGGCGGGGAGGCTCCGGTGTTTCTCGGCAGCCACACGCCGCGGCTGGACGACAAGGGGCGGCTGACTCTGCCTGCGAAGTTCCGCGAAGAGCTGGAGGGGGGGCTAGTGATCACGAAGGGGCAGGAACGTTGTCTCTACGTGTTCCCCTTGGCGGAGTTCACCCGCATCAGTGAGTCCCTCCGTACCGCTCCGGTCACCGCGAAGGCGCTTCGCGACTACAGCCGCGTCTTCTTCTCGTCGGCCTCCGACGACGTCCCCGACCGCCAGGGGCGGATCACCATTCCGCCGCCGCTGCGGGCGTACGCGGGGCTGGTTCGCGAGTGCGTGGTCAACGGCGCCAACACCCGGGTCGAGATCTGGGACTCCCAGCGTTGGGACACCTACCTCGCCGACCAGGAGGAGACCTTCGCCGAGATGTCGGAGGAGGTTCTGCCCGGAGTCATCTGAGTCGTCGAAGGCGTCGCGTCACCATCCGGTCGTCTGTCGAGGTCTCCCCCCGCTCCCACCGGACACCACTTCCCCGGCGTCCGGCGGATTGAGCGGGGCGGGACCTGGGTGTACGACTCCTCCGGCCGTTCCCTTCCCGATGGCCGCCGGGGACGGCGTACCCGCCAGCGCACCGGCGTGCCCGCCCGCATATCCGAGACACCAGATCCGACGAGCGGCCGAGGGGTTGGCAGTGGACGTCACGCACACGCCGGTGCTGACCGAGCGCGTGATCCAACTGCTCGACCCCGCGCTGCGCCGTCCCGGCGCGGTCGTCGTCGACGCCACGGTCGGGCTGGGCGGTCACTCGCACGCGCTGCTCGAGGCCTTCCCGCAGGTCCGCCTCATCGGTCTCGACCGGGACACCACCGCCCTCGAGCACAGCCGGCGCCGCCTCACCGGCCTGGGTGACCGCGTCGACCTCGAGCACGCCGTCTACGACCAGCTGCCGGACGTCCTCGAGCGGCTCGGCGTGCCGGCGGTGGACGGTGTCCTGTTCGATCTCGGCGTCTCGTCCATGCAGCTCGACCTGGACGAGCGCGGCTTCGCCTACTCCCGGGACGCCCCGCTGGACATGCGGATGGACCAGGAGCGCGGCCCCACCGCGGCCGACGTCCTCAACAACTACGACGTCGACGCGCTGACCCGGGTGCTGCGGGAGTACGGCGAGGAGCGGTTCGCGCGCCGCATCGCCCGGGCGGTGGTGACCCAGCGCCAGGCCGCGCCGTTCACCACCTCCGCGCGGCTGGTGGACCTGGTCCGCGACTCCATCCCCGCGGCGGCGCGCCGCACCGGCGGCAACCCGGCCAAGCGCACCTTCCAGGCGCTGCGCATCGAGGTGAACTCCGAGCTCGAGGTGCTCGAGCGCGCGGTGCCCGCCGCCTTCGACGCGCTGGCCGTGGCGGGCCGCCTGGTCGTCCTCTCCTATCACTCCCTGGAGGACCGGCTGGTGAAGCGGGCACTGACGCCGCGCTCGGTGCCCTCCGTCCCGCCGGACATGCCGGTCATCCCACCGGACGCCCGGCCGACGCTGCGGTGGCTGACCCGCGGCGCGGAGCCGGCCTCCGACACCGAGATCGAACAGAACGCGCGCGCCGGGTCGGTCCGGCTGCGCGCGGCGGAACGCACGGCGGCCGAACCGGGCCGCGCGCACAACCAGACCGGAGGTGTCCGATGACCGCTCCCGCGAACCCGCTGCCCCGCAGCGGTCGCGCCCGTCCGGGTCATCACACGTCCGGCTCCGAGTACCACGCGACAGACCACGACGTGGCCGCCTACCCGGGCGCCGCGCACGACGGCACCGCGTACGCCTACGACGTGGCCGCGTTCGAGAGCACCGGCTACGACGACACGCCCTACGAGAACGCGCCCTACGACAGCGCTCCCCACGCGGACGCGCCCCACGAGGACGCGCCGTACGGCGCGTCCGGCTACGGCGACCCCGTTTATGACGACTCCGCATACGGCGGCGTCAATTACGGCGATACGGTCCCCGGCGAGCCGGCGGCCGGAGACCACACGCTCGGCGAGCCTGTGGCCGGCGAGCCCGCGTTCGGCGATTCCACGGCCGGCGACCTCGCGGACGGCGGGTCGCCCGTCGGGGAGCCCGCGTACGCCGACGAAGCCGGACGCCGCGCCGACCCGTTCGGCGAGGTGGCCGTGCCCGGCCGCGCCCGTCGCCGGCCGGTCGCCGCCGGCGTGGGCGCGGTAGGCGCCGGAGCGCCCGCCCGCTCGTCCAGCGCGGCCCGTTCGTCCAGCGCCGCGCGTACGACCGCCACACGCACGACCGGCGCGCGCACGACCGCGGGGCACACCGTCCCGGCCCGGCCCGGCAGCGCGCGCTCGGGCACGGGACGGACAGCCACCGGACGATCGGGAACGGGCCGGTCCGGTGCGGGACGTCGGCCGTCCGCGATGGCGGTCGGCACGACCACGGTTCCCCTGCTCGACTCGCCGCTGCGGCGGGGAGCGCGGCCGGGGCTGTCGGTGCTGCGGGTGCCGGCGCGGTCCACGGCGCCGCGCGGGCCGTTCGTGGTGCTGCTGCTCGTGCTGATGGGGGCGGGGCTGCTGTCGCTGCTCCTGCTCAACACGGCGCTGATGGAGAACTCCTTCCACGCCGACGAGCTCGAGCGGCAGTCCGCCGAGCTGACCCGGCAGGAGCAGCAGCTGGCGCTCAAGCTCGACGAGCAGTCCGACCCAGGGCAGCTCGCCGCCCGTGCGAACCAGCTCGGGATGGTGCCCGGCGGCGTTCCCGAGTACCTGCCGGCGAACGCGCCGCTGCCGCCCGGGGCACGCGTCCTGACCCGGGACGCGGGCAGCGGCATGCTGCTCGTCGTGGTCCCGGGCCCGTCGGCGGCTCCGGCCGGCGCCGCCGCGGCGACGGACTCCGCGGCCACCCAGCCTGGCACGGGCGGCGCGTCCACCCAGTCCGGCGGCCAGCCCGCGGCTGGCGGCGAGGCCACGGCCGGCGGCGGGGCGGCCGGAGCCGCCGACGATACGCAGGCCCGTACCGGGACCGACGGAGAGGCGGGAGCCGGTCAGTGAGCCAGACGACCCGCGGTCCGTCCTCCGGCCGCGGTCGGAACCGACTCCGTCTCGTCACGAACCCGCAGCCGGGGAGCCCGGACGCGCGGTCCGCGCGCCACGACGGTGACGACCTGCTCGATCCGTCCGTGCGCCGGTTCTCCGGCCGCGACCCGGACGGCGGCCGCGGCCGGGTGACCCCGCCCCCCCGCGGCGACGACCGGTATGGCGACGACCGGCGCGGCTACGACTCTGCCCGGCCTCGAGACGACCGGCGCCAGGACGCCCGCCGCCGCGACGACCGCGACGAGCTTGACGAACAGACCTGGGACGACCCCGCCGCCGAAGCCACGGAACGGGCGGCGCGCCGTCCCCGGCCCCGCCCCGCCGCGGCCGGACGGGAGCGCCGGGCGGCGACGGCCCGGGCGGGTCGGTCGTCCCCACGGGTGTCTCCGCTGCGCAGCGCGGCCGCCGGCTCGGCGACGCCACGTGAGCAGCTCCGCCGGGACCAGGCCGCCCGCGCCACGTCCGCCCGTACGACCGCCGCCCGCGGGGCGGCCGGCCGGCGTAACCCGACCCGGGGAGCGGCCAGCCGGACGACGTCCGGGCGGGTCCCCCCCGTCCGGCGCCCGCATCCCTCGAGCGGTGGGGCGGGCCGCAACCGGGCCACCTCGATCCGGCGCGGCCTCGGGGGCGCGCCGCCGCGGCCGCCGCGGCCGTTCGTCCTCGCCAGCCCCCGCCGCCGGGTCCGGGTGTCGGTGGTGCTGATGATCGCCGTTCTGGTCGTGATCGCCGGCCGGCTCGCGCAGCTGCAGGGCTTCGCCTCGTCCAACTACGCGGAGCAGGCCGAGCAGCAGCGGCTGCGCAAGTCCGTCCTGCTCGCCGACCGCGGCATGATCACCGACCGGCACGGCTACGCGCTGGCGCAGGACGTCGAGCGCCGGGCCGTGTACGCCGACCCGTTCCTGATGAGGAGCGAGGTCGAGGTCGTCGATGCGGCGCGCAAGCTGGCCCCCCTGCTCGGCAAGTCCGAGAACACGCTGCGCAAGGAGATGACCTCCAACGATCCCAAGGTGCGGTTCGTGTACCTGGGCCGTCGCCTCGACCAGGCGGTCGGGGACGAGGTCGACAAGCTGGGTCTGCGCGGGATCGGCGTCCTCCCCGAGCGGGGGCGCTGGTACCCCGCGCAGACCCTGGGCGCCAACTTCGTCGGCTTCACCAAACTCGGCGAGCACGACGCGATCGTGGGTGCCGGTGGCCTGGAGTTGGCCTACGACAGCGTGCTGCGCGGGACGGACGGGCGCCGCCAGATCGAGGCCGACCCGTCCGGGCGGGAGATCCCCTCGGCGCAGAGCGTGGAGAAGGACCCGGTCAGCGGCTCCACGATGCGCCTGACCATCGACAAGGACATCCAGTGGAACGCCCAGGGCGAGATCGCCGAGGCGGTGCGGACCTCGGAGGCCGACGGCGGCACGATCGTCGTGATGAACCCGAAGACGGGTGACCTGCTCGCGATGGCCGACGCGCCCCAGTTCGACCCGAACAACATCACCGACCGGGACATCGACGCGATCGGGAACCGCTCGACCGGCCAGGCCTTCGAGCCCGGCAGCGTCAACAAGGTCATCACCATGGCCGCGGCGCTCGACCGGAACCTGATCGAGACGACGACCCCGGTCACCGTGCCGCCGTCCATCGAGCGGGGCGGGGTGACGATCAACGACTCGGAGCCGCACGGCACCGAGCACCTCACCGCGGCCGGAGTGCTCGCCCGGTCCAGCAACATCGGGACGGTGCTCGTCGCCGAACGGGTCGGCAACGACAACCTCGAGCAGATGATGCGCGCGTTCGGGCTCGGCCGGACGACCGAGGTCGACTTCCCCGGTGAGGCCGCCGGCATCCTGCCGCCGGCCGCCGACTGGTCGGGCAGCCAGGCGGCGACCATCGCCTACGGCCAGGGCACCTCGGCCACGGCCCTGCAGATGGCGTCGGTCTACGCGACCGTGGCGAACGGCGGCATGCGGGTCGCGCCGCGGCTGGTGGACGCGATCACCGGCCCGGACGGCGTCACGCGGCCCACCACGCCGGCTCCCGAGCGCCGGGTGATCTCACCGGAGACCGCCTCCACGCTGACCCGCATGCTCGAGGCCGTCGCGTCGACGGAGGGCACCGCCCCCGCGGCCGAGGTCGCCGGGTACCGGGTCGCCGGCAAGACGGGCACGGCCAAGCGGTACGACCCGGTCAACGGCGGCTACGACGGCTACGTCTCGACGTTCATCGGCTTCGCCCCGGCCGACGACCCCCAGGTCGTCGTGGAGGTCGTGCTCGACCACCCGCGCAAGGGCTTCTACGGCGGCGAGGTCGCCGCGCCCGTGTTCAAGCGGGTGATGAGCTTCGCCCTCACCACGCTGGGCGTGCCGCCGCCGGGGACGAGACCCGAACCGCTGGTCCTCGACCTCGACCACTGAGAACGGGCGAGCGCGGGACGCCGCGCGCCCGTCCACGCCGGGGGCCGGGGGTCGGGAGCCGCCGTCGGTTTGGCCCAGGCTGTCCCGACACCTGTGCGTCAGCCCGGTGGACCACCGCCGTCCACGGCGCCCGTGCGGATCCCCCGCCTGCCCGCCCACTAAGGTCGTCCCCGTGACCACCCCGGCACTACGTCCGGCAGCGCCGTCACCGCGGTCGCTCACCGCTCTGCCCGACGTCCTCAGATCCCTCACCGTCGCGCCCGGTCCGTCGGGCGGGGCGGCCCTCGCCGGTGTCGTCGTCACCGGCGTCACCCACGACTCGCGCGCGGTGCTGCCGGGCGACCTCTACGCGGCGCTGCCCGGCGCGCACGCGCACGGCGCCGACTTCGCGGCGGGCGCCGTCGCCGCCGGCGCCGTCGCCGTCCTCACCGACCCGGGCGGCGCCGCGGCGCTGGCCGGCCGGCTCGCGGTGCCCGTGCTCGTCACCGACGACCCGCGCCGCGACCTGGCGCCGACGGCCGCCTGGATCTACGGCGACCCGTCGAGCGCGCTGACCCTGCTCGGGGTCACCGGCACGAACGGCAAGACCACCACGGCCTTCCTGCTGGACGCCGGTCTGCGCGCCGCCGGGTACACCACGGGCCTGCTCGGCACGGTGCAGACCCGGGTGGCCGGAACGGTGGTGCCCTCGGTGCGCACGACGCCCGAGTCCGGCGACCTGCAGGCGCTGCTCGCGACGATGGTGGAACGCGGGGTCGGGGCGGCGTCGATGGAGGTGTCGAGCCACGCGCTGGCCCAGCACCGGGTGGACGCGCTGCGCTTCGCCGGGGCCGCCTTCACCAACCTCAGCCAGGACCATCTCGACTTCCACCCGACGATGGAGGACTACTTCGCGGCGAAGGCGGCGCTGTTCGAGCCGGCCCGCAGCGCGGCCGCCGTGGTCTGCGTCGACGACGACTGGGGCCGCCGGCTCGCGGCGCTGCGCCCGGACGCGCGCACCTACTCGGTGACCGGGCGCCCGGCCGACTGGTGGCCGGAGGACGTCGTCGCCGGGCCGGGCGGCAGCGTGTTCCGCGCACTCGGCCCGGACGGCGCGAAGGCGGACCTCTCGCTCGCCCTGCCGGGCCGGTTCAACGTCGCCAACGCGCTGGGCGCCCTCGCGCTGCTGGCCGCTGTCGGTGTCCCGCTGGAGGCGGCGGCCGAGGGCATCTCGTCGCTGCCGGGGGTCCCGGGCCGGATGGAGCGGATCGACGCCGGCCAGCCGTTCCTCGCCCTCGTCGACTTCGCCCACACCCCCGACGCGGTCGAGACGCTGCTGGCCACGGTGCGCCCGATCGTCACCGGGCGGGTCGTCGTCGTCCTCGGCTGCGGCGGGGACCGCGACCGCGCCAAGCGGCCGCTGATGGGCGCGGCGGCGGCGCGGCTGGCGGACCTGGCCGTGTTCACCAGCGACAACCCCCGGTCCGAGGACCCGGCGCGCATCCTCGAGCAGATGCTGGCCGGTGCCCGCGGCGCGCCCGGCGCGGGCGAGATCGTCGTGGAGCCCGACCGGGCGAGCGCGATCGCGCTCGCGGTCGGCGCCGCCGGGCCCGACGACGCCGTGATCGTGGCCGGCAAGGGGCACGAGAGCGGGCAGGACGTCGCCGGTGTCGTCACGCCGTTCGACGACCGCGAGGTGCTGCGCTCCGCGCTGCTGGCGGCGGCGAGCCGATGATCGCGCTGACTCTCGCCGAGGTGGCCGCCGCCACCGGTGGCCGGCTCACCGCCGGCGCGGACCGGTTGGCCCCGGTCACGTCGGTGGTGATCGACTCCCGTCAGGTCGGCCCGGGCGCGCTGTTCGTCGCCCTGCCCGGTGAGCGGGTGGACGGGCACGACTTCGCCGCCGGCGCGGTCGCGGCCGGCGCGGTGGCCGTCCTCGGCGCCCGGGAGACGGGCGTGCCCACCGTCGTCGCCGCCGACCCGGCGGCGGCGCTGGCCGCGCTGGCCGCGCACCTGCGCGACCTCGCCCCGGCGACCGTGGTCGGGGTGACCGGCTCGGCCGGTAAGACGACCACCAAGGACCTGCTGGCCGACCTGCTCGGCCGGCTCGGCCCGACGGTCGCCGCGGTGGGCTCGTTCAACAACGAGATCGGCCTGCCGCTGACCCTGCTGCGCACCGAGCCCGACACCGCGTTCGTGGTGCTGGAGATGGGCGCCCGCGGCATCGGGCACATCGCGACGCTGTGCGCGGTGGCCCGCCCGCACGTCGGGCTGGTGCTCAACGTCGGGTCGGCGCACGTGGGGGAGTACGCCGACGGGCGGAACGGCATCGCCGCGGCGAAGGGCGAGCTCGCAGAGGCGGCCACCGGCCTGGTCGTGCTGAACGCCGACGATCCGCTGGTGGCGGCGATGGCCGGCCGCGCCGGCGCCCAGGTGGTCACCTTCGGCCGCGCCGCGGCGGCGGACGTCCGCGCCGAGCGCGTCGAGGTGGGCGGCGACGGCCGGGCCGCGTTCGACCTGCTGGCCGGCGGGGAGCGCCACCGGCTGCGCCTCGGCCTCGTCGGCGCGCACCAGGTGGCCAACGCGCTGGCCGCCGCGGCGGTGGCGACATCACTCGGCCTCGCGCCGGCCGAGGCCGCGGCGGCGCTCGAGGAAGCCCGCCCGCGCAGCCGCTGGCGGATGGAGGTGACGACCACCCCGGACGGCGTGGTCGTGCTCAACGACTCCTACAACGCGAACCCCGAGTCGATGCGCGCGGCCCTGACCGCGCTGATGGACATGCGGGGAGCGGGGCGGGCGTGGGCGGTGCTGGGCCCGATGGGCGAGCTCGGCGCCGACGCGGACGCCGCGCACGACACCCTGGGGCGGCTCGCCGCCGGGCTGGGCGTGTCACGGCTGGTGGCGGTCGGCGCCGGGGCGCGCCGGGTGCATCAGGCGGCGGAGCACGAGGGCGCCTGGGCCGGCGAGTCGACCTGGGTGCCCGGGGTGGACGAGGCGGTCGCGCTGCTGGCCGCGCAGGTCCGCCCGGGTGACGTGGTTCTGGTGAAGGCGAGCCGGTCGTTCGGGCTCGAGCGGGTGGCCACGGAGCTGACCGCGGATGGTGGGGCCGGCCCAGCGGGCCGGCGGGACGGCGCCGCCGGCGCCGCGATCGAGGGGATCGAGAACACGTGGAACACGGTGGGACACTCCGGCGAACCAGGCGTGCGCGGGTGACGCTCGCGTGAGAGGAGTTCTCTTCGCGGCACTGGTCGCGCTGGTCATCTCCCTGCTCGGCACCCCGTCGGTGATCCGCTTCTTCCGGCGGCAGGGCTACGGGCAGGAGATCCGTGAGGACGGGCCGTCGAGCCACCTGACCAAGCGCGGCACGCCCACCATGGGCGGCACCGTCATCATCCTCGCCACCCTCGCCGGGTACTTCGTCTCGCACCTGGTCACCGGCATCGGCTTCACCGCCTCGGGCCTGCTGGTCCTGATGGTGATGACGGGCCTGGGCCTGGTCGGCTTCCTGGACGACTACATCAAGATCCGCAAGCAGCGCAGCCTGGGGCTGACGGCCCGGACGAAGTTCGCCGGCCAGGCCGCGGTCGCGCTGGCGTTCGGGCTGCTGGCCGTCCGGTTCAAGAACGACAGCGGGCTGCTGCCGGGCTCGACGTTCATCTCGGTCGTGCGCGACACCGGGTTCTCGATCGGCCTGATCGGCTTCCCGCTGCTCGCCTGGATCATCATCGCCGCGACCTCGAACGCGGTGAACCTCACCGACGGCCTGGACGGCCTGGCCGCCGGCACGTCCGCGATGGTCTTCGGCGCCTACGTGGTGATCTCCTTCTGGCAGTTCGGCAACGTCTGCGAGTCCGGGGCGCTGACCGAGGGCTGCTACTACGTGCGCGACCCGCTCGACGTCGCGCTGGTCTCCGCCGCCGCGATGGGGGCCTGTTTCGGCTTCCTGTGGTGGAACGCCAGCCCGGCGAAGATCTTCATGGGGGACACCGGCTCGCTCGCGCTCGGCGGGGCGTTCGCCAGCATCGCGATCGTCAGCCGCACCGAGCTGCTGCTGTTCGTGCTGGGGGGTCTGTTCGTCATCGAGACGCTGTCGGTCATGATCCAGGTGGCGTTCTTCAAGGCGACGAAGAGACGGGTGTTCAACATGGCGCCCATCCACCATCACTTCGAACTCGCCGAATGGCCGGAGACGACGGTGATCATCCGGTTCTGGATCGTCTCCGGCCTGGCCGTCGCGTTCGGTCTGGGCCTGTTCTACGCCGAGTACCTTTCCCACGGGGGCGGTTGACCATGAGTACTTCCGCCACACCGGTGCTCGCCGGCGCTCAGGTCACGGTCGTCGGAGTGGGCGTCTCCGGCGCCGCGGCGGCCGGTGCGCTGGCGGCCCGCGGCGCCCGGGTGGTCGTGGTGGACGCGGCCGACGGCCCGGGCCAGCGCGCCGCCGCCGAGCGGCTGCGGGCGGAGGGAATCGAGGTCCGGCTCGGCGGCCTGCCGGCCGAGGCCGGGGCGGCGTCGCTCGTCGTGACCTCGCCGGGTGTCCCACCGGACACGCCGCTGCTGCGGGCGGCAGAAGCCGCCGGGGTACCGGTGTGGGGCGAGGTGGAGCTCGCCTGGCGGTGGCGCGGGCTGTCCCGGTGGCTCGCGGTCACCGGCACGAACGGCAAGACCACCACGACCGAGATGCTCGGCGCGATGCTCGTCGCCGGGGGGCGGCGCGCCACCACAGCCGGCAACATCGGCACGCCCATCGTGGCGGCCGTCGAGACCCGGCCGCCCTACGACGCGCTCGCCGTCGAGCTGTCCAGTTTCCAGCTGCACTACACCTCCACCGTCGCCCCGCGCGCGGCGGTGATCCTCAACGTCGCGCCGGACCATCTCGACTGGCACGGCGGAGCCGACGCCTACGCGGCGGCGAAGGCGCGGATCTGGGCGGCCCCGCACACCGTCGCCGTCGGCAACGTGGACGACCCCGTGAGCCTGGAGCTGCTGTCGCGGGCGCCGGGCCGGCGGGTCACCTTCGGGCTGGACCCGAACGCCACCCCACGGCCCGACCTGACCGTCGTGAACGGGTACCTGGTCGACCGGGCCTTCTCCGGCGGGCGGCTGATCGCCGTGGCCGATCTCGGCGCGGCCGGCCGCTCACCCGGGCGGCGCCCGCCCGCCACCGGCATCACCGGCGGCGGGCCGGCCGGCGGCAGGGTCGGCGGCGCCGTGGCGGGCGGCGCCCGGGCCGGCGCGGCCGGGACCGGCGGCGGGCCGGGCCCGTTCGGCGGCGGCCAGTTCCGGGACGACCGCTTCCCCGGCTTCGCCACCGGCGCTGAGCTGGGATCGCACAACATCGCCAACGCGCTGGCCGCCGCCGCGCTGGCCCGCGCCGACGGGGTGGACCCGGCGGCCATCGGCGCGGCGCTCGCGTCGTTCCGGCCCGGCGCGCACCGCAACGTCACCGTCGGCCGGCGCGGCGGCGTCCGCTATGTCGACGACAGCAAGGCCACCAACCCGCATGCCGCCGCGGCGTCGCTGCGCGCCTACCCGTCGGTGGTGTGGATCGCGGGCGGTCTGAACAAGGGCCTTGAGTTCGACGATCTCGTTGTCTCGGCCCGTCGCGGGCTGCGCGCGGTGGTCCTGATCGGCCAGTGCGCCGACGAGGTGGCCGCGGCTCTCGCCCGACACGCCCCCGATGTCCCCGTGGAACGGGCCGCGGGCATGGACGATGCGGTGGAGGCCGCCGCGAAGCTCGCGGCACCGGGCGACACCGTGCTGCTGGCGCCCGCGGCGGCGTCGATGGACATGTTCCGTGACTACGCGGAGCGCGGCGACCTGTTCGCCGCGGCCGTGCGAGCGCGGGGAGGCTGACCGCCGGCGCTCTCCCTCCCAGCGCGGCACCGGAGAGGGGGAGCGTGAGCGAGCGCATGACGGGTGCGCGAACCACCGGAACGGGGACGGCCGTAGCCGGGTCGAGGCCCGCGGGGAGCACTCCCGCGGGCCGCACGGGGGCGGGCACGACCAACGCGGGCGGGGCCGGCGCGGCGGGCTCCGAGACCGCCACCGACGCGGCCGGCGCCGGCGGCCCGAGCCCCGGCACCGGCGGGCCGGAGACCACCGGCGCCAGGCGGGGCTGGGTCGGCGACCCCCGCACGCCCATCCTCGACCGCCCGCTGGCCTCGTACTACCTGCTGCTCTCCTCCGCTGGCCTGCTGCTGCTGCTCGGCCTGGTCATGGTGCTCTCGGCGTCCGCCCCGCGGTCCTTCCAGGACTTCGGCTCGGCCTACACGCTGTTCCTGCGGCAGGCGACGTGGGCCGGCATCGGCATCCCGCTGCTGCTGGTCGCGAGCCGCCTGCCGATCCGGGTCTTCCGGGCCGCCGCCTACCCGTTGCTGGGCGTGACCGTCCTGCTGTTGATGGCGGTGCTCGTCCCGGGGATCGGGCACGTCGAGAACGGTTCGCGGCAGTGGATCCCGATCGGCCCGTACACCCTGCAGCCGAGCGAGTTCGCCAAGATCACCCTCGTGCTGTGGTGCTCGGACGTCCTGGTCCGCAAGCGTCGCCTGCTGGTCAACTGGAAGCACCTGCTCATCCCGGTGGTGCCCGGCTTCCTGTTCATCGACCTGCTGCTCATGCTCGAGCCCGATCTGGGCGGTTCGATCTGCGTCACCGTGGTGCCGCTGGCGGTGCTCTGGGTGATCGGCACCCCGCTGCGGATCTACGCCGGGCTGCTCGGCGGCATGGTCGCCGGCGCCAGCGTCCTGGCGATCAGCGCGCCGTACCGGCTGGAACGGCTGATGTCCTTCCGGGATCCCTTCGCCGACCCGAACAGAACCGGCTTCCAGGCCGTCCACGGCATCTACGCGCTGTCGTCCGGCGGCTGGTGGGGGGAGGGGCTGGGCGCCTCGAAGGAGAAATGGCCGGACCTGCTGCCCGCCGTGCACACCGACTTCATCCTCGCGATCATCGGCGAGGAGCTCGGCCTGCTCGGGAGCCTGGTGACCGTCACGCTGTTCGGCGTCCTGGGCTACGCGGGCCTGCGGATCGCGCACCGCAGCGACGACCTGTTCATCCGGCTGGCCGCCACGGCGGTCACCGCCTGGATCATCGCCCAGGCGGTGGTGAACATGGGCGCGGTCGTCGGACTGCTGCCGATCACCGGGGTGACCCTGCCGCTGGTGTCCTTCGGCGGATCGGCGCTGCTGCCGACGATGGGCGCGCTGGGCATGCTGCTGGCCTTCGCCCGCCGCGAGCCGGATGCCGTCGTCTACCTCGCGGCGCGCGCCGAGGCGCGCCGCGCGGCGCGTGCGGGGCGCGCTGGTCGGGGGTGGCTGCGCCGCCGCCGCGCCGCGCGGGCCGAGACTCCCGAGGCGGCGGTCTAGAACGGTCGAGCTCGGACCCCCGGAACGGCGGTCCGAGCGGCCGGGTCGAGGCGTCCGTGTGGTCGGCCGATCCGCCCGCGTGTTCGGCCGACCATGTTGCGTGCGCGCCGCCGAGATGTGGAATCGTCAGGGCCGATGTTGCGAAGTGTGCTGCTCGCCGGCGGCGGAACTGCCGGCCATGTGGAACCGGCCCTCGCGGTCGCCGACGCGTTGCGCGCGGACGACCCCAGGATCCGGGTGACCCTGCTCGGTACCGAGACCGGGCTGGAGGCGAAACTCGTCCCGGCCCGCGGCTACGAGTTGGCGACCGTGCCGAAGGTACCGATGCCCCGGCGCCCCTCGCCGGCGCTGCTCACGGTGCCGAAACGGCTGGCCGCCGCCGTCGGCGCGGCGCGCGCCACGCTGCGCGAGGTGCGGGCGGACGTCGTGGTGGGCTTCGGTGGCTACGTCGCCGTGCCCGCCTACGTGGCCGCGCGCCGCCTGGGGGTGCCGATCGTCGTGCACGAGGCCAACCCGCTGCCCGGCCTCGCGAACCGGCTGGGGGCGCGGCTCACGCCGTTCGTGGCCACCTCCTACCCCAGCACCCCGCTGCGCGGGTCCACCCTCACCGGGATTCCGCTGCGCGCGGAGATCCTCACCCTGGACCGCTCGGCGCCGGCGGCGCGCGCGGCGCGGGCCCGCTACGGCCTGGACGCCCACCGCCCGACCCTGCTCGTCTTCGGGGGGTCGCAGGGCGCCCGCTCGCTGAACACCGCGATGGTCGGCGCCGCGCGGGAGCTGACCGGCTCGGGCGTGCAGGTGTTGCACGCCACCGGGCCGAAGAACTACGAGGAGGTCGCCGCCGCGCTGCCCGCCGGGCTGGCCGCGCCCTACCGGGCGGTGCCCTACCTGGACCACATCCCCTCCGCCTACGCGGCCGCCGACATGAGCCTGTGCCGCTCCGGCGCGATGACGTGCGCCGAGCTCGCGGCGGTCGGCCTGCCGGCGGTGTACGTACCGCTGCCGCACGGCAACGGCGAGCAGCGCCGCAACGCGCTGCCGACGGTGGAGGCCGGCGGCGGCCTGCTGGTGGACGACGCAGAGCTGAGCCCCGGCTGGCTGGCGGCCAACCTGCTCCCGGTGCTGACCTCGGCCGAGCGGCTGGGGAAGATGTCCGCGGCCTGCGCCGGCACGGGCCACCCGGACGCCGCCCGCGCGATCGTCGCGATGATCCGGCTGGCCGAGCCGACCCGCAGGCGGGCCCGGCCGAGGCACGCGGCGAACTGAGCGACCGTGGCCAGCGCCTCCCCGCCCGTGCCGCACCTGAGTCCGGCGCACCTGAGCCCGGCGCGCGTGGGTCCGGCGCGTGTGGGTCCGGCGCACGCCCGTGCGCGGCACTGCGGCAGGATGGCGACGTGACGGCGCGAGATCTTCCGGAGGGCTGGCGGCGGGTCCACCTCGTCGGCATCGGCGGGATCGCCATGAGCGGTCTGGCGCGGCTGCTGGTCGCGCGGGGCGCGACAGTCACCGGCAGCGACGCGGTCGAATCCCGGCGGCTGGCGTCGCTGCGCGCGCTCGGCATCCCGATCACGGTGGGCAACGGCCCGGACAGTTTCGACGCGTCGCGGCTCGACGGGGTCGAGCTCGTCGTCGTCGCGCCCGCGGTGCCGACCGACGACCCGGAGCTCGCCGAGGCGCGCCGGCGCGAGCTGCGTGTGCTGACCCGCTCCGCCGCGCTCGCCGGGCTGATGGCCGGGCACCGGGGCGTCGCGGTCGCGGGCTCGCACGGCAAGACCACGGTGGCGATGATGCTCACCGCCGCCCTGCAGGCCTGCGGTGAGGACCCGACATTCGCGGTCGGCGGCGATCCGGGCGAGGCCGGTTCGCACACCCACGCGGGCAGCTCCGAGCTGATGGTCGTCGAGGCGGACGAGGACGTCGGCGCGTTCTGGCAGCTCCAGCCGTACGGCGCGGTGCTGACCGGGGTGGCCGCCGAACATCTCGACCACTACCGGACGATGCCCGCGCTCGCCGCCTCGTTCGCGACGTTCCTGCGCCGGGTCGACCCGGGCGGCTTCCTGGTCGCCTGCGTGGACGACACGGCCGGCTGGGCGCTCGCCACGGCGGCGGCCGATCACGCCGACCGGTGGCGCCGGGCCGGCGGCCCGGACGGGCGCCCGGCGGACGCCGCCGCGCACAGCACCACAGGCGGGCAGGGCACCGCGCGGGCGGGCCGGCCGTGGCTGACGGGGTACGGGTTCGGGCCGTCGGCGGACGTCCGGCTCGTCGCCGAGGAGATCTCGATCGCGGGCACCAGCGCGGAGGTCGTCGTCCATGGCGTCCGGCTGGGCCGGTTGTCGCTGCGGGTCCCCGGCCGGCACCACCTCCTGGACGCCGCGGCGGCCCTGGCCGCCGGGATCGCCCTGGGCGCCCCACCGGCCGGCCTGCTGGCCGGGCTGGCCGAGTTCGCCGGGGTCCGCCGCCGCTTCCAGCCGCTCGGGTCGGCGGGCGGGGTGCGGGTGGTCGACGACTACGCCAACCACCCGGACCGGGTGGCCGCCGCGGTCGAGGCGGCGCGGGCGGCTGCCGGCGGCGGCCGGGTCGTCGTCGCGTTCCAGCCGCATCTGTACAGCCGCACGGCCCTGCTCGCCGACCGGTTCGGTGCCGCGCTGGGCTCGGCTGACGCGGTCGTGGTGATGGACGTCTACGGCGCCGGGGAGCAGCCCGAGCCGGGCGCGGGTGGTGCCCGGGTCGCCGCGGCCACCCGGGCCGGGGCAGCGCGGGTCGTGTACGAGCCGTCGTGGTCGGCCGTCCCGGGCGTGCTGATGGATCTGGCACGGCCGGGCGACCTGGTCATGACACTCGGCGCCGGCGACGTGACGCAGGTCGGCCCGGAGCTGCTGCGCCTGCTGGCCGAACGGTCGGCCCTGCCGGGCTGACCCAGGCCCCCAGCCCCGGTCTGACGATCCATCGCAGAAGTGTGGCGGCCGGGTGAGTCCATGGACTCACCCAGCCGCCACACTTCGTTTCGAAGCGCTGCCGGCCGGGGGCGGTCAGCGCAGCGCGGCGAGGACGACGACCGGGATCTCGCGGGTCGTCTGCTCCTGATGGGTGCGCAGCCCCGGCATGCCGTCCACCAGCGCCGCGTACAGGCGCTCGCGCTCGGCCCCGACGGCGGTGGACGCCTCCGCGTCGAACCGGTCGGCGTCCAGCTCCACGGTGACCTTCGGGTGCGCCAGCAGGTTCCGGTACCACTGCGGGTGCGCCGCTGCGGCCATGTTCGAGGCGTAGACGACGAGGCGCCGGGCCGGGATGTCCCGATCCGGGCCGTCCGGCCTGGCGTTCAGGCTGTCCGGCGTGGCGTGCGGGCCGGCCGGCGTGGCGTGGGGGCCGTCCCGAGTGACGTCCAGAGCGTTCGGCGGGGCGTCAGGGGCGCCGGGCGCCGGGTGGCCGTCCACGACGTAGCCCAGCGGGGTGGTGTGCGGGCGTCCGGTGCGCTCGCCGACGGTTGTCAGCAGCAGGAGCCGGGAGCCGGACAGGGTCTTCTCCAGCCTGCCGCCGTTGGCCCGGTACTCGGCGATCACCGCCTGGTTGACCACCCTGAAGTCGAATCCGCGGCTGCGTGGGTCTCGAGTTTCGGTCATCGTCGGTCCTCACCCTTGCCGTCGGGGCACCCGCCGGGAGGGGGGAGTGTTCGTTCACCGGAGAATGTCACGCGGCGCAGTCAACCATCGACTCCGCGCACCGCCCCGCAGGGTCAGGTCGGCAGGCCCGTCGCGTCCTGGTCGCCCGCCCGGCTGCTCCCGGAAAGTGCGTCGGTGCCGCCGGCGGCGAGCAGGTCCAGCAGGCGCGGGCCGAGCGTGGTGATCGTTCCGGCGCCGAGGGTGAGCAGCATGACGCCGTGCGTGCCGCCGGCCGCCGCGTCGCCGAGATCCCCGCGGCCGCCGAGATCGGCGAGGTCGGCGACGAGCCGGCCCGGCAGGTCGGGCCAGGCCACGTAGCCGGCGGCGGCCGGCCGCCTGATCCGCCCGGCGAGGTCGGACGCGTGCAGGCCCAGGTTGTCGGTCTCGCGCGCGGCGTACACGTCGGTCACGTAGACGCGGTCGGCGTCGCCGAAGGCCGTCGCGAAGTCGTCGAGCAGCGCGGCGAGGCGACTGAACGTGTGCGGCTGCGCGACCGCCCAGACCTGCCGGCCGGCGGCGCGGTCGCGGGCCGCGCGCAGGGTGGCGCGGATCTCGGTCGGGTGGTGCGCGTAGTCGTCGACGATCTCCACGCGGGTGCCGCCGGGCGCGCTCGCCCGGCCCACGACGTCGAAGCGCCGGGCCGCGCCCGCGTACGTCCCCAGCGTCCTCAGGGCGTCCGTGGGCGGCACCCCCAGCTCGGCGGCCGTGGCGAGGGCGGCGAGGGCGTCCAGGGCGATGTGGGGGCCGGGCAGCGCCAGGGTGAGCTCGCCGACCCGGTTCCCGTCGCGCAGCACGGTCGAGGTGGAGCCGCCGCCGGGCAGTGGGACGTAGTCCACCGCCCGCCACGTCCGCCCGGGGGCGAAGCCGTAGTCGACCACCCGGGCCCGCGGCGCGTCGGCGCGCCGGTCGGGTTCGGTCCGCCGGTCGAGTTCGGCGAGCACCGCGGCGACGCCGGGATGGTCGCCGCAGACGACCAGCCGCCCGCCCGGGCGGACCCGGGCCGCGAAGTCGGCGAACACCGCGCGCACCGAGGCCTCGTCCGGGAAGAGGTCCGGATGCTCCCACTCGACGTTGGTGATCACCGCGAGCTCCGGGTCCAGCCCGGCGAACGCGCCGCCGTACTCGTCCGCCTCCAGGACGAACACGTCGCCCTGTCCGGTCACGGCGCTGCCGCCCAACTGGGCCACATCGGCACCGATGACCGCGGTCGGGTCGGCGCCGCCGGCCGCGAGCACCAGGGTCAGCATCGCCGCGGTGGTGGTCTTGCCGTGTGAGCCGGCGACCGCCACGAGCCGGTAGGGCGCGGTCAGCTCCGGCAGCCAGTCCGAGCGCCGCCGGACGGGGATGCCGAGCTCGCGGGCGGCGATGATCTCCGGGTGGTCGTCACGCAGCGCGCTGGAGGCCACGACGACGTCCGCCGCGGACAGCTCGGCGGCCAGCGCCGCCGCGTCGGTGGCGGGGCCGACCCGGACGGGGACCCCCAGCTCACGCAGCATGGCGACCCGCGGTGAGTACTCCTGGTCGCTGCCGGAGACCTGACCGCCGGCGGCCAGGTGGATCTGGGCGAGGGGTGACAGCCCGGCGCCGCCGATGCCGAGGAAGTGGACCCGCCGGACCCGCTCGGGGCGGTCACGGGGATCGGGGACGACGGGCGGCGGCGCGGCGGCCGGGCCTGCTGGGGCGGCCGGGGCGTCGTCGGAGTGCGGTCCGGTCACGCCACGCAGTACACACCACAGGGCAGGGGTTCGGCGGAGGTGCCCCGGGCGAGCCGGGACCGGTGTGACGAAGGGGACGCGAATCCCATCCGTGTGACGCGCCGCCAGCGTCCTTGACCACCGACGAAGCCGTGCCTACTGTCCGATCCACAGTCGGAAGTTGACATAACTGTAACCGTCTAGCTGACGGTGAAGGTTGAGGCTGCTCGGCTGCTTCCCCGCTCCAATCGGTCGTAAGACCGCGGGCTAACGGAGCCGGGGAGCCCCCCTGCTCGCCCACCGACGCCGCTGGAGGACCGACACCGCATGGCAGCCCCCCAGAACTATCTCGCGGTCATCAAGGTCGTCGGGATAGGCGGAGGCGGCGTAAACGCCGTCAACCGGATGATCGAAGTCGGGCTAAAGGGTGTCGAGTTCATCGCCATCAACACCGACGCCCAGGCGCTGTTGATGAGCGATGCCGACGTCAAGCTCGACGTCGGCCGTGAACTCACCCGTGGCCTGGGGGCCGGTGCCGACCCGGAGGTCGGCCGCCAGGCCGCCGAGGATCACCGCGAGGAGATCGAGGAGGTCCTCAAGGGGGCCGACATGGTCTTCGTGACCGCGGGTGAGGGCGGTGGCACCGGCACCGGTGGCGCTCCCGTCGTCGCCAACGTGGCCCGCTCGCTCGGCGCGCTGACGATCGGTGTGGTGACGCGCCCGTTCACCTTCGAGGGCCGCCGCCGCGCGACCCAGGCCGACACAGGCATCGACACCCTCCGCAATGAGGTTGACACCCTCATCGTCATCCCGAACGACCGCCTGCTCGCGATGACCGATCGCGACATCAGCGTCCTGGACGCCTTCCGCAGCGCAGACCAGGTGCTGCTCTCCGGTGTCCAGGGCATCACCGACCTCATCACCACCCCTGGTCTGATCAACCTCGACTTCGCCGACGTCAAGACGGTCATGTCGCACGCCGGCAGCGCCCTGATGGGCATCGGCCGGGCGCGGGGTGACGACCGGGCCACGGTCGCCGCCGAACAGGCCATCGCCTCTCCCCTGCTGGAGGCCAGCATGGACGGCGCACAGGGCGTCCTGCTGAACATCTCCGGTGGGTCCGACCTCGGTCTGTTCGAGATCAACGCCGCGGCCGAGCTGGTCGCCGACGCGGCCCATCCCGAGGCGAACATCATCTTCGGTGCGGTGATCGACGACGCCCTCGGCGACGAGGTACGGGTCACCGTGATCGCCGCCGGGTTCGACACCGTGCAGGACCGACGGACCCGCACGCTCGCCACCCAGCGCCGACCACCGGGGCCGGGTGGCGCGGCCGGCGGCCCGCCGCAGCCGGGTGCCCCCGGCCAGCCGGCGGCCCAGCCGGGCCCGGGCGGCGCGCCGAACACCACGGCGCTGCCGCCGATCCCGAACGTGCCGGCGCCGCCACGGCCCGCGCCGGCCCACTCGACCTACCTGCCGCCGACGAGCCAGCAGGTCGGGCACTACGTGCCGGACCCGCTGCCCGACGACCGCGCCCCGAGCCAGGCCGGCGCGCCGGCGGTCGGGTCCGCCGGCGACCAGCGGCCCATGGGCGGGCCGCCCCGCCGGGAGCACCCGGACACGGCCGGGGAGGGCGGTTACGCCCGCTCCGCGCCGGCTGCCGGCGTACCGGGCACCGGCCACCCGGCTCCCGGGCACGTTGCTCCGGCCCACGCCGCTCCGGCCCACGCCGCCGCGGCCCAGGGCATGCCCCGTGCCGGGCTCGGGCACGCCGGGGCCGCTCCCGGCGGGGCCCCGGGCGCGCCGGGAGCCGCTCCGGCCGGCGGGGCTCCGCCGCAGGCCGGCCGTGGCCCGGAGCCGGCCCGTCCCGGCCCGCGCCCGACCTACCCGCCGCGCCGCCCCGTCCGCCCGGTGGCCGACGACGACGAGCTGGACGTTCCGGATTTCCTCAAGTAGGCGGCGATGCCCGTCCTGGTGACCTCGCGTGACGGCGGCACGAGCATGCCGCCGTACGCGGGGCTCAACCTCGGTGACCACGTGGGTGATGATCCGGAGGCGGTCAGCGTGAACCGGCGGCTGCTCGCGTCCCGGGTCGGCCGCCCGGTCCAGTTCATGCGGCAGGTGCACGGGGCCCAGGTGAGCCTGGTGCGGGCACCCGGACCGCCGCCCGAGGCCGACGCCATGGTCACCGACGCCGCCGGCGTCGCGCTCGCGGTGCTGGTGGCCGACTGCGTGCCGGTGATGTTCGAGTCGCCGGCGGCGGTCGGCGTCGCGCACGCCGGCCGCCAGGGGATGGCGGCGGGCGTGCTGGCGGCCACCTTGAAGATCTTCGACGAGCTCGGCGTCGACCGCTCGTCGATCGACGTCACGCTGGGCCCGGCGATCTGCGGGCGGTGCTACGAGGTGCCCGCGGACATGCGCGCCGACGTCCAGCGGTGGGTTCCGGGCAGTGGGTCGGAGACCCGCGCGGGCACGCCCGCGCTGGATCTCCGGGCCGGGCTGCGTGCCCAGCTGGCGACGGCCGGCGTGGGCCGTGTTGTGGTATCCGATCGTTGCAGCGCCGAGTCGGGGGATCTCTACTCGTACCGCCGCGACGGGCGGACCGGGCGGTTCGCCGGCCTCGCCTGGCTGCCATGAGCGGCCTCGAGCGCGAGGTGGACCCGCGCCGGCTGGCCGAGTTGCGCGAGCGGCTGACAGTCGTCCGTGACCGGATCACCGTGGCGGCCCGGGACGCCGGCCGCGACCCGGCGGAGCTGACCCTGATCGCCGTCAGCAAGACCCGACCCGCCGAGGACGTCCTCGTGCTGGTCGCGCTGGGTGTCCGCCACTTCGCGGAGAACCGCGAGCAGGAGGCCGGGCCGAAGACCGAGGCCGTCCGGCTGGCGCTGGCCGCCGCCGCGGCGGGCGGCTCGGATGAGCACACGATGTGGTCCGATGATGACCGTTTCCGGGAATCGAGTCCGTTGGCCGACACGTCGGGGGCATGGCGTCCATCACGTGTGGATCAGGGTCCGACCCTCGGGCCGGCCGCCGGGCCCGATGTGCCGGTCTGGCATTTCGTCGGCCAGCTCCAGCGCAACAAGGCCCGGGCCGTGGCGGGCTGGGCGCACTGCGTGCAGTCGGTGGACCGAGCGCGACTGGTCGAAGCCCTTTCCCGGGCAGCAACGGCACGTGGTCGTCAGATTTCAGTGTGCATACAGGTCAATCTGGACATTACGGAGCCCGTCGGTGGACCGGGTGTGCCCGCGGCGCGAAATGCCCTGTCTACCAGGGAAAACGAGCCCACCGCCGGGGCCGTGGACGGCGCTCGCGGCGGGGCCCTGCCCGCGGACGTGCCGGCGCTCGCCGAGCTCGTCGCCGGCTCCGAAGGGCTTGTTCTGGCGGGTGTGATGGCTGTCGCGCCACGCGGAGCACCCGCCAGGCCGGCCTTCGCCCGACTCCGTGAGGTAGCTGACCGACTTCGTTCCGAACATCCCGCGGCGACGCTAGTCAGCGCAGGGATGTCCGGTGATCTCGAGGACGCGGTCGCGGAGGGCGCGACACACCTTCGGATCGGCACCGCTTTGTTCGGTGAACGGCACGGTGTCCCTTAGAGTCGCGCCCATGGGGCTCGGTCGCAGGGCGATGGTCTACCTCGGGCTCGCCGAGGAGGACGAGGACTATCTCGACGACGACTATGACGACGGCGGTCACGACGCCGTCCGAGGCGCCGTCCGGGACGATCGGCGGGCCACGCTCGACCCGGTGCCGATTGACCGGTCGGTCCGCCGGATCGATGCACGTGAGGAGCCTGTCGCCATGCCGCGACGCCCACCGGTGGAGCATCTGCGACCCCCCGTGCCGACGCCGATGCGCCGCGTAGCGCCCGTCGAGGAGCCCCGGCCATACCGGATCACGACGCTCCAGCCGCGTAGCTACAATGAGGCCCGTCAGATCGGTGAGGAGTTCCGGGACGGGACCCCCGTTATCATGAACCTCACCGAGATGGACGACGTCGACGCCAAGCGGCTGGTCGACTTCGCCGCAGGGCTGATCTTCGGGCTCCGCGGCGACATCGAGAAGGTGACCAACAAGGTCTTCCTGCTCTCGCCGCACAACGTCGAGGTCACCGAGACAGACAAGCGACGCATCCGCGAGGGTGGGTTCTACAACCAGTCGTAGTAACCAGTCGTAGCCAGGGTAAGATCATCCAGCAGGGTCGTCACCACTTCCCCTCGTCCTCCCGGGAGAGAGCACCATCAGCGCACTTGGAACTCTGCTCTTTTGGGTGCTGACGGCCTACCTGCTGCTCCTGATCGCCCGGTGGGTCATCGACCTGGTGCTCGCGCTGAGCGGCTCCTTCCGGCCGACCGGCCCCCTGGTCCTGCTCTTCGAGATCGTGTACACGGCGACTGACCCTCCGTTGCGATTGATTCGGCGGTTCATTCCGCCGTTGAGGGTAGGTAGCGTTGCGCTTGACCTCGGGTTCCTGCTTCTCTTCATAGTGATCGTCGTTTTGCAGAGCTATGCGCAGAGGCTGTGACTGAGGTCGTGTGCACACCGCGAGTGCGGGCAAGGCAGACTGCCCGCAGACCGCCCTCTCTTCGGGGAGCGGCGATGCCGCACGAGGAGGCAACGTGGCGCTGACACCGCAGGATGTTCAGAACAAGGTCTTCAGCCCGACGAGGTTTCGCACGGGCTACAACGAGGACGAGGTCGACACCTTCCTTGATGAGGTCGAGGCCGAGCTGACGCGACTGCTCGACGAGAGCAGCGACCTGCGCAGGCAGCTCGACGAGGCCCGCCGGTCCGGCGGTGGCGGTCCCGGTGTCCCGGCACAGATCCTCGACGAGAACCAGCAGCTGCGCCGCCAGCTCGAGGAGTCCCGCCGGCAGTTGGCGCAGGCGCAGGCCCAGGCCGCGCAGGCGGCCCAGGCCGCCCGCGAGCGGCCCCCGATGCCCGCCGGCCCGCCTGGCGCAGGTCCGGGCGGCCCCGGTCTCGGCGCCCCCGGCGGTCCTGGTGGTCCCGGCGCACCCGGTGGTCCGCCGGTGTCCGGTGGCCCGACGGCGGTCATGCCCGCGCTGGTGGGCGGGGGCGGTCAGGCCCCGGCCCGCACGGGCCCGGGAGCCGGCGGCCAGAACGACGCCGACATCGAGCAGCGCGTCGCGCGGACCCTCGTGCTCGCCCAGCGGACCGCCGACGAGGCGCTGCGGGAGGCCCGAGCCGAGTCGGAGCGGGCCCGCCGCGAGGCGCGCGCCGACGCCGACCGGATCCTCGGTGAGGCCCGGGCGCACGTCGCCGAGCAGCTCGGTGGGCTCGAGGACGACAAGCGCCGCCTCGAAGGCCAGGTCGAGCAGCTCCGCGCCTTCGAGCGCGAGTACCGCACGCGGCTGCGCGCCTACCTGGAGATGCAGCTGCGTGACCTCGACGGCATGCCCACACAGCCGGCCGTCGGGCCGGGCATGCCGGCGCGCCCCGGGCTCAACCCCGGCGCGCCGACGCCCACCCCGGCCCCCGCGAGCGTCGGCATGGCGCAGACCGGTGGCGGCCAGCCGCCCCAGCCCCAGCACGTGGGAGCGCAGGCGTTCCAGGGCGGCCCGCAGATGGGCGCCGCGACGCTGGCGCGGGAGAGCAACGGCCACGGCGGGCGCCCGGATCTCGACCCGGGCCGCCGCGACGCTCCGGGCATGCAGGAGTTCTAGGCCAGCATGGTGATGATCAGCGGCGCCCTGGTGGTGATCGCCGCGGTGCTGGCCGTGCTCGGCCTGTTCGGCGCGGCCACCTGGTCGTACACGTCACTGATCGTCGTCTGCCTCGCCGCGGTGCTGCTGCCCGTCGCGGCTGTGCGGCGCGCTGGGAAGAAGACGCCGGCCTAGGCCTCGCCGCGCTGCGTCCCGCGGAACCACGGCTGTTGCCGCCGCGCCCGCGCCGGCGGGGTCTCCACCGGCGCGGGCGAGAAGTCGGGTGGCCGTCAGCCAACCGTCGGCGGCGCGGGGGTCGTCCTGGTCAGCGCGAAGGTCAGGCCGAGCTCCGCGGCTGATCCCCGGTGCCAG
Organism: Frankia sp. Mgl5; assembly: GCF_023242985.1. Taxonomy (NCBI): domain Bacteria; kingdom Bacillati; phylum Actinomycetota; class Actinomycetes; order Frankiales; family Frankiaceae; genus Frankia; species Frankia sp. Mgl5. Next base: position 89,456 of record NZ_JALKFY010000616.1, read on the forward strand.
GCCGGCTCCGCCGTCTGCTCGACCGGTGCCTCCTGGAACACTGTGGCCAGGATCTCGTCGGCGACGGTCGCCGCGTGCTCACGCAACGCTGCCGCCGTCTCCTCCTTGGCGGCGGCCCAGCGCAGCTCCACCCGGTCGGTGATCTCCAACCCCGCGGCCCGCCGCGCGTCCTGCAGGACGCGCACCACGTCGCGGGCGAGCCCGGTCCGGGCCAGCTCCGGGGTGACGGTCAGGTCGAGGGCGACCGACAGGCCCGACTCACTCGTCACCGACCAGCCCTCACGCGGCGTCTCGGTGACGATCAGATCCTCACCGCCGAGCTCGATGCGCTCGCCGTCCACGGTGACGGTCAGCCGGCCGTCCACCGGTGCCCCGGCGGTGGTGACGGCGGCGGCGACCGCCTTCGTGCGGTTGCCGAAGCGCCGTCCCAGCGCCCGGAAGTTCGGCTTCACGCTGATGTCGACGAGGTCCGAGGTCGCGGCCTCGACGGCGACGACGTTGAGCTCCTCGGCGATCTGCGCGCGCAGCTCCGCCGAGAGGTCGTCGAACGCTGAGGAGCCGACCACCGCGCGCGGCAGCGGCTGACGGGTGCGCAGCCCGCTGGCGGCCCGGGCCGCCCGGCCGAGCTCGACGATCCGGCGCACGAGGTCCATCCGCTCGGCCAGGCCCGGCTCGACGAGGTCCGCCGGCAGCTGCGGCCACGAGGCCAGGTGCACCGAGTCCGGGGCGCCGGGCAGGATGCCGGCGAACAGCCGGGACCACAGCCAGTCGGTCAGGAACGGGGTGAACGGCGACATCACCCGGGTCAGGCCGTCCAGGCAGGTGTAGAGGGTGGCCAGCGCGTTCGGGTCGCCCGCCCAGAAGCGGCGGCGGGAACGCCGGACGTACCAGTTCGACAGGTCGTCCACGAAGCGGGCGATGCGGCGCCCGGCGCGCAGCGCGTCGAAGCCCTCGAGGGCGGCGTCCACCTCGGCGACGGTGTCGGCGAGCTCGGAGAGCGCCCACCTGTCCAGCACCGGGCGTTCGGCCGGGGCCGCGGCGCCCTCGCCCGACCCGTCGGCGCCGGTCGGGCGCCAGTCCGCCGCACCCGCGTAGAGCGCGAAGAACGACGCGGTGTTCCAGTAGGTGAGCAGGATCTTGCGGACGATGTCCTCGATCGACTCGTGGCTGACCCGGCGGTCCGACCACGGTGAGCCGCCGGCCAGCATCAGCCACCGGACGGCGTCCGCCCCGTGCCGGTCGAACAGGTCGAACGGGTCCAGCACGTTGCCCACGTGCTTGCTCATCTTGCGGCCCTCGGCGTCGAGCAGCAGGCCCAGGCACAGCACGGTCTCGTAGGACGACCGGTCGAAGACCAGCGTGCCCACGGCCATGAGCGTGTAGAACCAGCCCCGGGTCTGGTCGATCGCCTCGCAGATGTACTGCGCCGGGTACTGCTTCGCGAACTCGTCGGCGTTGCGGTGCGGGGCGCCCCACTGGGCGAACGGCATCGCGCCGCTGTCGTACCAGACGTCGATGACCTCGGGCACCCGCCGGGCGGTCTCCCCACAGGTGGGGCACGGCAGGGTCACGTCGTCGACGAACGGGCGGTGCGGGTCGAGCGTCGAGTGGTCCGTGCCGGTCAACTCGGAGAGCTCCGCCAGCGAGCCGACGCAGGTCAGGTGGGACGGGTCGGCCTCACACCGCCAGACGGGCAGCGGGGTGCCCCAGTACCGGTTGCGGGACAGCGCCCAGTCGACGTTGTTGCGCAGCCACTCGCCGTAGCGGCCCTCGCGGATGCGCTCGGGGTGCCAGTCCGTCCGCGCGTTCTCGGCGAGCAGGCGCTCGCGGACGGCCGTCGTGCGGATGTACCAGGACGGCAGCGGGTAGTAGATCAGCGGCGTGTGGCAGCGCCAGCAGTGCGGGTAGCTGTGCGTGTAGGTCGCCGCCCGCCACATCAGGCCCCGCGCGGTGAGATCCGCGGACAGCGGAGCGTCGGCGTCCTTGAAGAACAGCCCGCCGACCAGTGGCACGTCGGGCAGGAAGCGCCCGTCCGGCCCGACCGGGTTGACGACGCCGAGGCCGTTGGCGCGGCAGACCGCGAGGTCCTCGGCGCCGAAGGCGGGCGCCTGGTGGACGAGCCCGGTGCCGTCCGTGGTCGTCACGTAGTCCGCCAGGACCACCGAGTGCGGGCGGGCGGACGTCCCGGTGCCCCGGCCGACGGCGGTCTTCGCCGCCGCCTCCTCGAACCGCTCCAGCGGGACCAGCTCGAACGGCCGGGCGTAGCGGGTGCCGGCGAGCTCGGTGCCGGTGAAACGCTCGACGACCTCGGCGCCCTCGCCCAGGGCCGCGGTCAGCAGCGGCTCGGCGACGACGAGCAGTTCACCGCCGGCGGCCCGGGCCAGCACGTAGCTGACCTCGGGATGGACGGCGACCGCGGTGTTGGAGACCAGCGTCCACGGGGTGGTCGTCCACACCAGCAGGTGCGCGCCGTGCTCGGCCAGCCCGCGCGGGCCCTCGACGACCGGGAACCGCACGTAGACCGACGGGTCGTCGGTGTCGCTGTAGCCCTGGGAGACCTCGTGGTCGGACAGCGGCGTCTCGTCCCGGGGGCAGTACGGGGTGACCCGGAAGTCCTCGACGAGCAGGCCCTTGTCGAAGATCTGCTTGAGGGACCACCAGACGCTCTCGATGTACGAGGTGTCCATCGTCCGGTAGGCGCCTTCGAGGTCGACCCAGTAGCCCATCCGCTCCGTCATCGCGGAGAAGTCGGCCACGTGGCGCAGGACGGACTCGCGGCACCTCTCGTTGAACTCGGCGATGCCGTAGTCCTCGATGTCGCTCTTGCTGGTGAAGCCGAGTTCCTTCTCGACGGCGAGCTCGACGGGCAGGCCGTGGCAGTCCCAGCCCGCCCGGCGGGGCACGTGGTAGCCCTTCATCGTCTTGTAACGGGGGAAGAGGTCCTTGAAGACCCGCGCCTCGACGTGGTGGGCGCCCGGCTTGCCGTTGGCGGTCGGCGGGCCCTCGTAGAACACCCACAGCGGCCGGTCTGCGCCGGCCTGCAGCGAGCGGTGGAAGACCTTGGAATCCTTCCAGCGCTCCAGCGTCTCGCGCTCGAAGGCAGGCAGGTCGACCCGCGAGGGCAGTGGGCGGAACGCGGGCGTCGGGGCGTCGGGGGTACTCATCGTGGCTGGTCTCCGTCGGCGGTGGGGCACTCCGGCGGAGGGACGACACCTCGCCGCACACCGGCGTGGGCCGGTGGCGGCGCGAGGTACCGCGGTACCACCCTCCTTGCGCGCCCGGGTGCGCTCCGCGATCTCTCGCGGACGGCGACCGGGCGGCCACTCTTGTCATGCGGCGGCGGCCGGATCTACTGGGGGCTCGCGGCCCTGTTCTCCCGGCGGCTCAGGGTGATCTTCACGGCGCGCTGGTCACCGGGCTCGCACCGCCCCCGGCTCGCTGCGACTGCGCCTGCCGCTACTCGTCCCGTCAAAGCCTTTCCGCGCTTCCAGCGTAGCCGACGGCCAACGGCGATCGCGGCCGCGGATCGCCGGCGGATCACCGGCACCCGTGCCCGGTACCGGGCGGGCACTCAGAACGGGTCTCGGGTCGCGTCTCGGGCCGGTGGTCGGCCGGCGGGCGGGTGACCCGTGAGATCGCACCCGTACAGTGGTGTGTGTGGTGGCCGAGCCGGGGATGGACAAGGGCGTCCCGTACAGGAACACCCAGTACGGGAGCACCGTGAACGCTGGTGCGGCGGGAGCGGGTGCCCCGGGTGCCTCCGGCGCGGGCGGCGGCGCCCCGAGCGGTGACGCCGCGGTCAGGCCCGGCCGTGACCGCCTGGTCACCTCGCACCGTGCGGTGCTCGTCGTCGCGCTGACCTCGCTGTGTCTGATCGTCCTGGACATCGGCACGAAGCTGCTGGCCGTCGCCCAGCTCACCGGGCGCGCCCCGATCGAGATCATCCCCGGCGTGCTCGACCTGCGCCTGACCCGGAACTCGGGGGCCGCGTTCAGCCTGGCCGGCGGGGCCACGGTCATCCTCAGCCTGATCGCGCTCGCGGTCGTCGCGGTGGTCGTGGTCACCGCCAGGCGGCTGGCCTCCATCGGGTGGGCGTTCGTCTTCGGCGCGATGGTCGGCGGCGCGCTGGGCAACCTGATCGACCGGCTGTTCCGCGCCCCCGGGCCGCTGCGCGGGCACGTCGTGGACTTCGTCCACATCCACCACTGGCCCATCTTCAACGTCGCCGACTCGGCGATCGTCTGCGGCGGAGCGCTCGCGGTCATCCTCTCCCTGCGCGGCGTCGGCCTCGACGGCACGCGCCTCTCCGGCGGCCCGCCACCCGACCCCGGGTCAGCGGAGCCGGCCGGACCATCCGGTCCGGCGGGGCCGAGCCACGCCGGCGGTCCCGGGCCCGGTGACGCGTGAGCACGGCCGACATCGACCGGCGCTCGCTGCCGGTCCCAGACGGCCTCGACGGCATCCGCCTGGACGCCGCCATCGCCCGCATGTTCGGCCTGAGCCGCACGGCCGCCGCCACGCTCGTTGACGACGGCCAGGTGAGCGTCGACGGCCAGGTCCGCGGCCGCTCCGACCGGGTCAGCGGCGGCGCCTGGCTGGACGTAGCCCTCCCCGCCCCGCCCCGCCCGCTCACGGTGGAGCCCACCCCGGTCGCGGGCCTGCGCATCCTGCACGACGACGACGACATCGTGGTCGTCGACAAGCCGGTCGGCGTGGCGGCCCACCCGGCCCCGGGGTTCACCGGCCCGACGGTCATCGGCGCGCTCGCCGCCGCCGGCTACCGGGTCTCCACCTCGGGCTCGGCCGAGCGCCAGGGCGTGGTGCACCGCCTGGACGTCGGCACGACCGGGGCGATGGCCGTCGCGAAGAGTGAACGCGCCTACACCCTTCTCAAGCGGGCCTTCCGGGAACGCGAGGTGGAGAAGGAATACCGGGCGGTCGTCCAGGGACACCCGGACCCGCTGCGCGGGACGGTAGACGCCCCCATCGACCGCCATCCCCGCCGGCCCGGCCTGTTCGCCGTCGTCGCGGACGGCAAGCCCAGCGTGACCCACTACGACACCGAGGAGGCGTTCCGCGCCGCCTCGCTGCTGTCGGTGCGGCTGGAGACGGGCCGCACCCACCAGATCCGGGTGCACATGGCGGCGCTGCGGCATCCCTGCGTGGGCGACCTCGCCTACGGGGCGGATCCGACGCTGGCCCAGCGCCTCGGGCTGACCAGGCAGTGGCTGCACGCCGCCCGGCTCGCCTTCGCCCACCCGGCGGACGGCACCTGGGTCGAGTTCACCAGCCCCGATCCCGACGACCTGGCCGAGGCGGTGAAGCGGCTGCGCGACCAGACGTGAGGACGCCGGTGCCGGCGGACCCCGGCCCGCCTTCCGCACAGTCCTCGAGCGAAGGCCCCGAGGCGGTCCGCGCGCCCGGGAAACCCGAGCCCGTCGAACCCGCGGACGACGCCGCGGCGGTGACCGCCTCCGGCCTGCCGCCGGTCAGCGGCCCCTCTGCCGGCGTCCCGCCTTCCGGTCACCAGCCTTCCGACGAGGCGCCTTCCGGCGACCCGCCCGCCGAGCACACGCCCGCGGGCGACCCGCCCGCCGCCGACACTCCCTCGGTCGACGGTCCCTCGGGAGAGGAGCCCCCGCGAGAGGGCATCCTGGACGAGGACCCCCTGGACGGCTCTCCTCCGGACGACGGTGCTGCCGCTGATCCCTCAGCCGCCGATCCCGCGGATCCCACAGCATCCACCGGGTCCGCGGATTCCACAGATTCCGCGGATCCCGCGGTTTCCGCCGGGCCCACGACGTTCGTCCGGCCTACATCGTCCGCCGGGCCCGCGCCGTCCGCGGGGCCCGCTGAGCCCGCGGGTGACGTGCCCGGCGACGGCTCCCCGCCGGGCGGGTTGGGACGCTCCGTGATCCGACTGCTCGACCGGGTCGACGCCGCCGCCCTGCCGCCGGTCGGCCGGGTGCTGGAGTCGGTCGCCGGCGGCCTCGCCGGCGCACGCGACCGCCCTCGGGCGCGCCTGCGCCGCGCGTGGGCGGCACGCGGAGGCCCGTACGTCGACGGCGACGGCCCCCCGCCATCGGGCCGGGCCAGCGTCATCACCGGGCGCGCCCTCGAGGCCATCGGCCGGCTGCTCGTGCTCGGGCTGGTCGTACTGATCGTCGTCGGTGCCGTGACCACGATGCTGCGCGGCGCCGATCCCTCTGGCAGCCATGTACCCGGCCCCGGCCCCGGCAACGCTCCGGCCGGGCCCGTCGAGCCCACGGTCACCGTCGGCCCGGCCGCGGGTGAGTCGCCCGCCGCGTACGCAGCCGAGGCCGAGGCGAAGCTGGACGGCCTGACCCGGGCGGCCCCGGACGCCGACCTCTACGCCGTCGTCAGCCTGGCCGGCTACCGCACGCCGGGCGAGATGCTGCAGATCTTCACCGCCTACCGCACGCTCGAGGTGTTCTTCGGTGTCCCGCCGGACGGGGCGGTGATGGCCGCCACCGTCCGCGACCCGGTCGCGGACCTCACAGCCGCCTTCGACAGCGAGGCCGACGCCGCCGACACCCGCGCGCACAGCGCCACGGACCCCGCCGAGGCCGAGCACGCGCGGCAGGAGGCCACGGCGCTGCGCGCGCGGTGCGGCTGCCTGTTCGGCGCGGTCGTGCGGGCGCCGGCGGCCCGGCTGGTCGACCTCGGACACCTCGAGGGGGTGCGGGTCGTCGACCCGGCCCCGCCCGGCATCTCCCCGGAGACCGTGCGCTTCCTCCCGCTGCAGCCCGACCAGCGCTGAGCGGGCGCCCGCGGTCCCGGGTGCCGTGGGCCACGGGTGCTCCCACCCCCCGAGGTGCCCACCCGGCACGTTGGGGGCGGGCACGGCCGGGCGGCGAGGCCCCCGCCACGCCGCGCGCGGGGAGCCGCCGACCGCCGCGATCGGCCCGGCACGGCGGCCGTCAGGAGGGTCGTCTTCCACCGCCCCACCGGGACAGGGCAGGATTGCACCAGGTCCATGGGACGTCCACCGGTACGGCCGGGCGGCGGGGACCTGACCGGCGGCCGTGCGACGGACGGCCCGCCTGATGACGAAGGGGGCACTCGGGTGAGGTTGGCCAGGGGCACCCGGGAGGTCTTCGACGCGGAAAGCCTGCTCGAGGAGTACCTGGGGCCACGCAAACGGGGACTGCGGTACGCGTACCCCTACTACGACGGGCTCGTCACCAACGGCGACCCGGACCTGCTGTGTACGGGTGACCTGCTGTCGCCCTGCCTGCTCGGTGTGAACGTGGACCTCGACCGGATGCACACGCTGACCGCGCTGACTCCGCTGCTGCAGCGGGCGCTGGACCGGCTCCCCCCGGGGATCGAGTTGATCGAGGCGGACGAGGTGACCCTCGACCTGGTCGCGGCCCTCTACGACCCGCTGGACGACCCCGACGTCGCGGACCGGGACGTCAAGGGCTCGCTGATCGCCAAGGTGCTGCACCGCAAGCGCCCGGCGCTGGTGCCCCTGTTCGACTCGAAGGTGCGGATCTTCTACCAGCACGAGGACTGCGTCCCCCCGTCGCCGCGCGACGGCCGGTCGTGGCGGGAGTACATGCAGCTGCTCGTCCGCGCCATGCAGTACGACCTGCGGGAGAACGCCGACGAGTTCCGCCGGCTCACCGGCCTCGTGCCGCCGGGCGGCCCGGCGGTGACCCCGTTGCGCATCCTCGACATCGTCGTCTGGATGAGCAGCGCGGTCTGATCCCGTCCGGTCCGATGGCATGGCGCGAGGCGGTGGGACGGGTGCTCCGGGTGCGTGACACCGCTGTCACGCGGGTGCTAGGTGTCGCCGGTGTGACGTCGGCGGCATCGGCCCGCGGCCTCCGCTCGGCGTGTCGGCTGCGAGAATGGCAGCCGTGCTGAGCTACGCCGTGCGTGGCCTCACCCGGCGGCACGGCGCCGGGGAGTGCGCCGTCCTCGCGAACGACCGGATCGACCTCGACGTCCGTCCGGCCGAGGTCTTCGGCGTGCTCGGCCCGAACGGCGCCGGCAAGACCACCCTCGTCCGCCAGCTCATGGGCCTGCTCCGCCCCGACACCGGCTCGATCACGATGTTCGGGCACGACGTCGTCAGCCGTCCCGGAACCGCCGCCCGGATGGCGGCCTACCTGGGCCAGGACGATCTCGCGCTGGCCGAGCTGCCGGTGGGCGTCGCGGTGGAGACGACCGCGCGGCTGCGTGGCCTGTCCCGGGCGGGTGCCCGCCGGGAGCGCGACGAGGTGATCGAGGAGCTCGCCCTGGGCGAGGTGGTGAACCGCCCGCTCGGCCGCCTCTCGGGCGGCCAGCGCCGACTCGCCTGCGTCGCGGCCACCCTGGTCGGTGAGCGCCCGGTGCTCGTGCTCGACGAGCCGACGACCGGCCTCGACCCGGTGGCCCGCCGTTCGGTGTGGACGGCGCTGGAGCGCCGCCGCTCCGCGCGCGGCACCACGGTCGTGCTGATCACACACAACGTGCTGGAGGCCGAGACCGTGCTGGACCGGGTGGCCGTGCTCGACGCGGGCCGGGTGATCGCCTGCGACTCGCCGGGCCGGCTCAAGGCGTCGGTCTCCGACGACGTCCGGCTGGACCTGGTCTGGCGGCACGACCCGCCGGTCGACGACCCGACCGTGGCCCGACTCGCCGCCACGGCGCGGGTGACCGGCCGCCGATGGACGACCCGGCTGGCCCATGCCGAGGCCAGGGACGCCCTCGGTCGCCTCACCACGGGGCCGGCGTTCGCCGCCCTGGACGACTTCAGTCTCGCGACTCCGTCGTTGGAGGACGTGTATCTCACTCTCGGCGGAACCTGCCGTGATCTGGAGCGGACATGACCCTGACGACGCCTCACCCCGCCACCCCCGCGGGTCCGGCCGGCCTGCCGCCCGCGACGGGTGTCGGGGTGGCCGCCGTGCCGCCTGAGGACCGCTCACCCGATCGTGCGGGCGGGAAGACGGGCAGGCGGAAGGCCGGCAGGAAGGGCCGGGCAGCCGCCGGATCCGGCGGGGCCGCGGCCGGGGCCGTCGCCGAGGAGGCGCCCGTGCCGCTGCCCCCGCCGACCGCCTTCCCGGCGGCGGTGTCGGCCGTCTACCGGGGCCAGCTGGCCCGCGCCCGGGTGGCCCGGGTGCCGCTGCTGTTCGTCGCCGCGTTCCAGTCCCTGGGGATCATGATCCTGCTGCGGGGCATCGTCGACGTCGGCGACAACTCCGCGGCGGCCTCCGTCGTAGCCGGCTCGACGGTGCTCGTCGTGGCCTTCGTGGCGCTCAACCTGCTCGCGCAGCGGTTCGGGGCCCTGCGCGCGGCCGGGGCGCTCGACTACTACCTGACGCTGCCCATCCCCGGCGCCGCGGTGGTGCTCGGCACGGCCGCGTCGTACGCGACGTTCGCGGTGCCGGGCACGGTCGTCACCGTGGTGGTCGGCTCGCTCCTTTACGGGCTGCCGATGGGCGGCCTGTGGCTGCTGATCCCGGTGACGGTGCTCGCCGGGGCCAGCCTGGCCGGGATAGGCGCGGCGATCGGCCTGCTGGCGCCGAAGCCGGAGCTGGCCACGGTCGCCGGGCAGCTCGGCATGAGTGTGGTGCTCTTCCTCGGGGTGATCCCCGCCGACCGGCTGCCCGGCATCGGCCGGCTGGCCCGTGATCTGCTGCCCAGCAGCTACGCGGTGGACGCGCTCGCCGAGGGCTTCGCCCCGGCGGTGGACTGGGCGCACGTGACGGTCGACCTCGCGGTCTGCGCGGCGGTCGCGGTGGTGGCGCTCGTCGTCGCCGTGCGGTCGCTGCGGCACGCCGGCCGGTCCTGAGCGGGCATCCGGGCATCGCGGCCGCTTCGGTGGCGCGGCGGGCGCGGCCGTGGAGAAGGCGGGTACGGTCGACCCCCGGGCTCGGTGCCGACGGCGGTCGACTCGCCCCCCGGGGATCCGGGTCGGTGGACCGGTACAGCAGGCGAGGAGACGGACGGGTCGTGGCAGAGTGGCCGGGCGACAGCCGGGGCGCGCGGGCGTGCTCCCGTCCCGAGACGGAGCCCGAGACCGGCGGCGTCGCCGAACCCCGCGGTATGACCGAAGCCGGGGAGCCGGCCGTGTACCCGGCGGCGGAGCCGCCCGCGGAGCCGGCGGTGGCGGAACCGATCACCAGCCGGGTGGGGCTGCTCGCCGGGCTCGTGTGCGCACTCGCGATGCTGCTGGTCGGCCCACTGCTGGGCCTGCTCTGGTCGGTCAGCGCACCCCGGCTCGACGTCCAGGCGGTGCTCTCCGGCGCGATGTCGGTGTTCGGGGTGCAGAGTACGATCGACGCCTACTTCGCCATGATCTGCGCGGTCGCGGGGCTCGTGGGCGGGCTGGTCGCCTACCTGCGCGCGGCGGACGCGGGCTGGCCGGTGCCGATCGGCCTCGCCGCCGGCGGGATCGGCGGCTCGCTGCTCGCCGGCTGGGTCGGGCACCTGCGCCGCTCGGGCCAGGTGCTGGACGCGCTGCCGCCCAACGCCACCCCGCTGCTGCGCGACCTGGTCGACTTCCAGGTGCGGGCCACCGGGCTCTACCTCATCCTGCCTGGTGCCGCGCTGCTCGTGCTGTCGGTGGCGCTGTGGGCGGGCGGCACCGCGCCCGGATGGCCCCGGCGGCGGCGCTGATCGCACGTCTTCAGTGACTGTGCGCCTTCAGTGACTGTGCGTGGTCAGTTGGAGCTCGGCTTGATGCGACTCAGCTCGTTCGAGCCCACGGTGGTGATCCGTTCCAGCAGGCCCAGCTCGCGGCGCAGCAGCGCCCGCTCGGCCCGGAGCCTGGTCGCGGCGTCGGGCGCGGCCAGCAGCCCCTGCCGCTCGGTGATGTCGGTAACCACGGCGGCAGCCACCAGGTAGGACAGCGCGGTCGGGTCCGTCGGCAGGTCGGGCAGCTTGATCTCGACGGTGCCGCTCGCGGCGAGCCGCTCGGTGTACTCGCGCAGCAGCCGGGCCACCATCGCGGTGTTGGTGGTCGCGTCGGCCTCGTCACCGACCGGGTCCGTCATGAAGTCGACGTCCCCGACGAGGTAGGGGCGGTCGCCCTCGTCGACGGAGCGCACGCGGAAGCGCGGGCCGCCGACGGTCACGATGGAGAAGCGCCCGTCCGGGTGCGCCTCGACGCGGCGCAGCAGCGCCGCGCAGCCGACCTCGTGGATCATGGGGACGGCCGGGCCGACCTCCCGGCCTCGGCGGATGGCGACGACCCCGAACTGGCGGGTCTCGGTGTCGGGGATCTCGAGCAGCTCGCGGATCAGTACGCGGTAGCGTTCCTCGAAGATCTCCAGCGGCATCAGCAGACCTGGAAGCAGGACGGTGCCGAGTGGAAACAGTGGCAGGCGCTCACCCATCCGTCTCCCTCACCCCCTTCGCCGGAGCGTCACCGACCCGTTGCGCGGGCCCGTATGCTCCCAGCCTGTCCTGTACCGGCCGCCGCGTCCATCCGCGTTGGTGGTGGCGGCTGTCATTACGGGGGCGGTGGCGATCACGGCGGGGGAGCGGTTGCGCGGGCGCGAGCCCGCAGGACGGAGGACGCGGGTGCCTGATCAGAACCGCGACGGTACGTGGGGGACCGAGCGCGAGCTGCTCCTCGTGCTGGGGCCCGATCCCGAGGCGGCCCGGGCCGTGCTCGACCTGGTCGCCGGCTGGGGTCAGGTGACGTCCCGGCTGCCACCGCGGCTCGCGCTCGTCGTGCTGCCCGCGGACCGGATCGGTGCGACCGGTGAGCTCGCCGGGGTCGTCGCCGTGCTCGAGGCGGACGTCCCGCCGGCGCTGCGCGAGACGCTCGCCCCCGAGGAGGGGCTGTTCGTCGACGGCTGGCTCGCCCGCGGCCGGAGCAAGCCGACCCGCCCGGGGGAGGGCCGGCGGTGGGACGATCCCGCCGCCCCGGGCGAGCCGCCCCGCTGACCGGAGTCCGACGGCCCGCCCCGCCGGTGGGTCAGAAGACGCGGCGCGGCGCCGACCACACGGCCGCGGCGCCCGAGCGGTACAGCAGGTACAGCCGGTTCGCGACCCGGGCCAGCACCTCGAGGTTCCCGTCGTAGTTGCTCTGGATCATCGAGACGGCGTCCACATGCCCGAGTTCCGCCGCGAACGGGCGGGGGCCGCTCCACACCGGGTCGGCGCGGTTGTTGTCGCGGAAGAAGTGGATCAGCCCGGTTCCGGCGGACGGCACCACGACCTCGAAGTTGCGCGCCCCCGGGAACACGCTCTGAATCAGCGCCGGGTTGCCGGACACCCCCTCGGCGAAGATCCCGCCGGTGCGCCAGACGGCTGTCTGGTCGCGTGTCAGGTGCACCAGTCGGGTGCCGACCAGGGCGACGGCCTCCAGCATCCCGGCCCCGCCGCCCAGCGTCCCGTGGATCAGGCTGACCGCGTCGACCCGTCCCAGGTTGGCCGCGAACAGCTTCGGCGCGCTCCACGGGTAGCCGTAGACGTCGTGGTTGCGCCACATGTGCATGATGCCGACATCGGCGGCCGGGGCCAGCAGCTCGAAGTTGCCCTTGCCGCCCAGCCGGCTCTGCACCAGCGACGGGACGCCGCCGACGCCCTGGGCGAGCTGGACGGGCGCGCGCCACTGGAACGCCCCGGTGCTGTCCCGCCACAGGAAGAACAGCCGCGAGCCCACGCGGACGGCCACCTCCAGCGGGCCCGGGTTCGCCAGGGTGCTCTGCACCATCGTCACCGCGTCGACGCGGCCGAGGGCCGGCGCGGTCTGCCATGGGTCCCGCCACGGTGCGCCGGCGGCGTCGTTGTCCCGCCAGACGTGGGTGAGGCCGGCGTAGGCCGACGGCGCGACGACGTCGAAGTTGCCCCGCACGCCCAGGCCCTTCGCCTGGAGGAGCACCGGGTTGCCGCTCACGCCGTGGCCCCAGCCGAGGTGCGCGGGCGTGTACCGGCACAGGGCGAACGTGTTGGCGCGCATCAGGCAGTCGACCGGCGCCGGCGCGCAGGAGTCGCAGTTGCCGTTGGGTACCCCGTACCGACCCCAGCTCCCGCCGCAGTCGCAGCCGGCGCCGCCGTACTCGTCCGGCGCTCCGAAGATGTGGCCGGTCTCGTGCGCGAACACGCGGTCGATGTTGTCCGGGCCCCAGCCGTCGGCGTCGGCGGCGAGGACCATCCGCGGGCCGCCGATCGACGCGTAGGCGAAGTGGCCGAGCGGGTATTTCGTGACGAACGCGCAGTAGGCCCACCGGGTGCGCAGCCGGGCGCGCAGCGCCTCGACGTAGTCGTAGACACCGTCGAAGTTCGCCGCGTAGCCGAGCCGGTTCATCGTGGGGTCGCGCCAGAGGGCCTCGAGGTCGTTCGCGGACGGGTTGGCGGGGGTGGGCAGCCGGACGATCTGGATGTCGTAGCTGAACGTCAGCTCGGCCGCCGGGTTCTGCGTCGCGTACCAGGACAGGCCGTTCTGCACCTCGGCCACGATCTTCGTGCGTTCCGCGGCGGAGAGCTGCAGGGCCGGCGTCGGCCCCTCGACGAGGATGAGCCCGACCGCGACGGAGCCCTCCAGGTAACTGCTGAGCGCTCCGGCGGACGGCGCTCCGGCCGTGCCCGTCCCGACCGCGCCCGAGGGCGACCCGGTCGCCTCCGGTCCCGAGGCTTCCGATCCGAGCCCGTTGAGCAGCGAGCGCACGGTGGGTGCGAGCGGGGTGGCGCCTGGGCCCGCAGAGCCGCGCGGCGGGGCGATGTCGGTGCACGGTCGGTTCATGTCCCAGGGCGCGGCGTCGCGCGGCCGCGAGCGCTTGCGCCGGCGGTAGTCGTCCCCCGCGCGCAGGCGGAACGCCTCGACCCCGAGTGCCTCGGTGCGGTCCAGCCCGCCGGGCAGGCTCAGCGTCGACACGACGGTCCCGTCCACCGGGGTGGTGCCGGCGGAGACTCCGCGAGCGGTGGCCACGGCCGCGGTCGCCAGCGGCCGGCCCACCACCCGGACGCGGCCGTAGCGGTGGATGGCGCGCTCGCGGTGGCGGGGGTCCTCGGTCACGTCCTGGGCACCGGGGTCACCCGGGCCGCTCGGGTCGGAGATCTCGGACGGGCCGGCGCCACCGACGTCGTCGGCGGAACCATCCGGGAACTCACCCTCGGCGCCACCGGCGGCGTTTCGCGACAGACCGACCAGGCCGCGCCGCGCGTCGGCCTCGGGGCCGGGGTCATCCAGCGTGATGAGGATCCGCTCGTCGGCCGGTACGTCCCCCGCCATGGCTAATCGGGTGTCCTTTCGTAGAGAATGCTCTGCGGAGTTGTATCGCGTTGCGTCGACGTTGTTGTCGGATTCCTGGTGATGGCAGTGACTACCCGCGGCGCGGGCCCGCGTGCTCGCGCCGTTGTCAGCTCTGTGTGCCGCCGAAGGCAACCGGATGTGTGCCGCCGGGGGCGGCCGGGTGCCGCGCCGAAGACGACCGGTGTCCCGCCGAGGACGCCCGCGTGCCGCCGAGGGCGTCTGGGCGTGGGGCGCTACTGAGGCAGTCGCTGCCCGGGGTTGAACGCCGGCGGCGCCGCCGGCGCCGGGGGGCCCTGCTGCCAGGATGTGCCGACTGCGAGCCGCTCCGGCGCCGCCATGGCGTCGGCGACCTTGCCCATCAGCGCCTCCACCAGCCGTACGGCCTGCGGGGTCGCCAGGTTCAGGACGATCTCCGAATCCCCGGCGATCTGGAACCGTACCGACACGTCAGCCATTACTCGAGCTCCTTCTCCACGGCGTGGTAACCCCGTGCGGACGTCCTACGCCAGGGGTGACGTTACGGGTCATGCCGGGATGAAGTGACGGCACCCGGTCCGGAGCCGGCGCGATGGTCACCGGTCGACCCGGCCGGCTGACCGTCCGCTGACCATCCGAGTAGGGTCGCGGGGATGACCTCCGTTGGTGCGACGGTCCGTGACTGCGTCTCCGTTCTCGAAGCATGCTTCCCGCCGGCCTGGGCGGAGTCGTGGGACGCGGTGGGCCTCTCGGTCGGTGACCTGGACACCCCCGTGACCGACGTCCTGTTCGCGGTCGATCCGACGCCCGCCGTGGCCGCCGAGGCGGCCAGCGGAGCCCAGCTGCTGGTCACGCACCATCCCCTGTTCCTGCGCGGCGCGCACACGGTCGCCGAGACGACCGCCGGCGGGCGCGTGGTGACGACCCTGGTCCGGGCCGGTGTCGCGCTGTTCACCGCGCACACCAACGCCGACGTGGCCGACCCGGGCGTCAGTGACGCGCTCGCCGCCGCGCTCGGCCTGCGCGAGGTCCACCCGCTGGCGGCGGGGTCGACCGGCGCGGGGGCCCGCGCCGACGCGCGGGCCCGCGGGCGGACCGACGCCGGCACCGAGTGCCGCGGCCTGGGCCGGGTCGGCGTCCTGCCGGCCCCCGAGCCGCTCGGCGCCTTCTGCGAGCGGGTGGCGCGGGCCCTGCCGGCGACCGCCGGCGGCGTGCGGGCGACCGGTCCGGCGGACCGGCGGGTCCACCGGGTGGCCGTGTGCGGGGGCGCGGGCGGCGAGCTCGCCGGCGCCGCCGCGGCGGCCGGGGCGGACGTCCTGGTGACCGCGGACGGCCGGCACCACCACACCCTCGACGCGGTCGGCGCCCACCCGCTCGACGTCGTCGACGTGGCGCACTGGGCCAGCGAGTGGCCCTGGCTCGCCGGCGCCGCCGACCGGCTGCGCGCCGGCCTCGCGGCCCGGGGACGTACGGTGAGCACCTCGGTGTCCACACTCGTCACCGATCCCTGGCAGCTGCATGTGAGCGCCGCGCCCACGTGGCGCGAGCCCGCCACCGGCCTGCCAGTCCCATCCCATGCGCCCGGCGCACGCCGGGAAGAAAGGCTCTAGGCGAGGAGTCCATGAAGGCCGATCCCGCAACCCAGCTTCGCCTCCTCGACCTCCAGGCGCTGGACACCGCGCTCGACCGGCTCGCCGTGCGCCGCCGCGGCCTGCCTGAGCTCGCCACCATCGCCGAGCGTTCCGAGGCCCTCGACCGGCTCGACTCGGACATTGTCCGGGTACGGACGGAAATCGCCGACATCGGCCGTGCCCAGCAGAAGCTCGAGAACGAGATCGAGCTCGTCCGCGGTCGCGCCGACCGCGACCGCGCCCGGCTCGAGTCCGGTCAGGTCGCCAACCCGCGCGAGCTGGAGAACCTGCAGGCCGAGCTCGCCTCGCTGGCCCGCCGGCAGGGCGTCCTCGAGGACGAGGCCCTCGAGCGCATGGAGGCCGTCGACGCGCTGGAGGGCCGGCTGGCCGGCCTGGTCGCCGAGCAGGAGCGGGTCGCCGCCGAGCGCCGGGCCGCCGAGGAGCGACGTGACGAGCAGTTCGGCGAGATCGACACCGAGGCGGCGAAGCGCCGCGCCGAGCGTGACGCCCTCGCGCCGGTCCTGCCCGAGCCGCTGGTCGTCCTGTACGAGCGGGTCCGCAGCTCCTCCGCCGGAGTGGGCGCCGCCGTGCTGATCCGCCGCCGTTGCCAGGGATGCCACCTGGAGCTCTCCGGCGGGGACCTGCGCGCCGTGGCCGCCGCCCCGGCCGACGAGGTCGTGCGGTGCGAGGAGTGTCGCCGCATCCTGGTCAGGACGGCCGAGTCCGGGCTGTGACCACCCGCTGACATCACGCGTCCGGCAGCCCGCTGTCCACATCGCCGAGCGGCCGGTAAAGTCTTCTATCCCCCCCGAGGGGTGACTCCCCTCCGAGGGGTGGACGAGCCCCTCGCGGGAGCCGGCCGAGCAGACTCGCGGGAGCCGGACGAGCAGAGGGGAGTGGCGGCATGAGCGCTGGGCGCAGACTGGTCGTCGAGGCCGACGGAGGATCCCGCGGCAATCCCGGGCCCGCCGGGTACGGCGCCCTCGTCCGGGACGCCGGCACCGGCCAGGTGCTGGCCGAGCGGGCCGCCTCGATCGGCACGGCCACCAACAACGTCGCCGAGTACGAGGGCCTGCTCGCCGGCCTGCGGGCCGCCGCGGAGCTCGACCCGGGCGCCGACATCGAGGTCCGGATGGACTCCAAGCTCGTCGTCGAGCAGATGAGCGGCCGTTGGAAGATCAAGCACCCGTCGATGCGCCCGCTGGCGGCCCAGGCCGCCGAGATCGCCGCTGGGCTCGGGCGGGTCCGGTTCGTCTGGGTGCCCCGGGCCCGCAACGGCGACGCCGACCGGCTGGCGAACGAGGCGATGGACGCCGCCGCCGCCGGCCGGTCCTGGGAACCCTCCGTCCCGCAGTCGCCGGACCCGCTGCCGCACCAGGCGCCCACCACGCACCGGCTCTCCGGCTGGATGGCCCCGCCCGCTCCGCCGATCACCATGGTCCTGCTCCGCCACGGCCAGACGCCGCTGTCGGTGGAGAAGCGGTTCAGCGGAACCGTGGAGGCCTCACTCACCGACCTCGGGCTGGAGCAGGCCGCCGCCGCCGCGGACCGGCTGCGCGGCGAGCCGTTCGACGCCGTGATCAGCTCGCCGCTCAAGCGCGCCCGCCAGACCGCGGACGCGCTGGGCCGCGACTACCTGATCGACGAGGACCTGCGGGAGACCGACTTCGGCGCGTGGGAGGGGATGACGTTCGCCGAGGTCCGCGAGCGCTTCCCGGACGAGCTGAACGCCTGGCTCGCCGATCCCTCGGTGCCGCCGCCGGGCGGGGAGAGCCTGCTGAGCACGGTCGCCCGTGTCGCGGCGGCCCGTGACCGAATCATGGCCCAGTATCCCGCCGGGCGCGTCCTCGTGGTCTCGCACGTGACCCCGATCAAGGGGCTCACCCAGCTCGCGCTCGCCGCCGAGCCGACCGTGCTCTACCGGCTGCACCTGGACCTGGTGTCGATCACCACCGTCGACTGGTACTCCGACGGACCCGCGGTGCTGCGGGGCTTCAACGACACCCACCACGTCGCCCATCTGGTCATTCCCGGCGAGTAGGGCCCCCGGGTGCGCCACCCGGGGCACCGCTGGGAGCGACCCCGGTGCCGAGCCCGGGCTGCGCCCCCGCCCCGCCGGCGCGGACCGGGGCGCACGGCGCGACCTGGCCTTCGACGACGGCCGAGGAGATCGTGCCCGGGCGGCTCGGGTCCGCCTCGTCGTAGCTGCCGACGATCACCAGTGACTGGCCGGGCTTGAGTGCATCCCGGGTGACCTCGAACGCGGTCGACTCCTCCGGCCCGGCGTCGACGGTCAGGACGGCGGGCTCTTCTCCGGCTTCGGCCGGGGCCCCCGCCTGGGTCTGTCCGCTCGGGTCGCCGCCGACCGCTCCCCGCTCGGCGGCGCCGGTCCCGGCCGGATCGGCGCCCTCGGCCACCGTGCCGGGCGCGGAACCCGGGGGTTGGCCGCCGTTCGAGACGCCACCCTCCGCCGGCGGCGCGACGTCACTGCCCGCCGGGGGTGCACCGCCGCCACGCAGCTGCTGGCAGGTCTGGCCGATGGGGACGAAGTCGACGACCGCGTTGATCCCGGCCGCCCGCAGGTCGGCCTCCAGCTGCTTGGCCTGGCGGAACTCGTTGATCTGGACCTTCACCGTCCCGTCCGGCTCCTCGCTCAGCGCGTAGGCGGGGGATGCCGATCCCGGCAGCACCAGCACGGCGGTCAGCGACACGGCGGCCGCGGCCGCCCCGACCACACCGAGGCGCAGCACCCGGCGCCGGCGTCGCGGCGGCGTTCCCGGGCCGTCGACCCGCTCCAGGACGTCCCGGCGCGAGGGACGCGCGCCGTCCGCTCCCATTACCGCGTTCGATTCAGGGTGCGTGGGCGCGTTCGCGGTCCCGGCCGCAGCGGCGAACAGCCGCGCGCGGACCCGGGCCCGGCCCTCCGCCGAAAGCGGCGGCACGTCTGCGCCGAGCCGCGTCAGCAGGTCGAGGTCGTCGATCATGATGGCTCACTCTCCAGAAAGGGACGGAAGTCGGAGCGGGTCGGGGCCGACCTGGCAGCCAGCGGATCGGCGGTCGGCGGGTCGTCGGCCAGCGCGGCGCGCAGCCGGTTGCGGGCCCGGTGGATGCGCGACCGGACGGTGCCGACGGGCACGGCGAGGGCGGTCGCGATCTCCTCGTACCGCAGGTCTCCCCAGGCCAGGAGCAGCAGCGCGTCCCGCTCGCCGTCGGGGAGCTCGGCGAGCGCGCGGACCAGGGACTGGACGGCGGCGTCCGCGTCGACGCGGTCCGCGACCCGGTCCGCCGCCGCGGGCTCTGGCCGGTCGGGCAGCGCCCGCTCCAACACCCGCCAGCGCCGGGCCTCGGCCCGCCGGTGGCCCTGCAAGATCCTGGTCGCGATGCCCAGCAGCCAGGGCAGCGCGCCGTCCGGCCCGCGCGCCGGGTCGAACCGGGAACGCTGCTCGAAGGCGGCGACGAAGGTGTCGGAGACCAGGTCCTCGGCGAGGTCCGCTCCGGCCCGGCGGGCCAGGTACCGGTGCACCCGGTCACCGTGGCGCTCGAAGAGGTCGGCGAAGACCTCGGGCTCACGCACGGACCGCACAAGCAGGTCGGCGTCGGTCGGGATCACCGTCATGCCTCACCAGCTCGGTCGTCGCTAATGCCGGAATTCGCAGCCGGGTTTCCGGGTGGGTGTCTGTTCACATTACGTATTGGTCCGCCGCACCGATCCGGTTCCCTCGAACCGTCCACGGCCGGGACCGAGCCTGCCGGGACCGAACGTTCCGGGTCGGGACCAGCAGGGACGGAGCGGTCGGACACGTGTGCGTACGGCTGCGAGGCCGATCTGTGTCCTTGCGTGGTACCTGAGGGTGACGGAATGCCTCCGGGCTCGCAGGATTCGGGACATGCGCCAAGCACGGGGGCCTTGGACCACCACACCTCGGACGGCACCACCTCGGACAGCACCACCTCGGATGACGCCGTCCCGGGTCACGCCACTTCGGACACATCAGACGCCCGCCACCGTGCCACTCGGTGGATCCGGCGGAGCCGGTGGAGGAAACAGCGGAGGACGCAATCGATGGACGCCACCTCACGGCGTCGACTCATCGCGGTCGGCGTCCTGTTCCCGCTGGACCTTCTCGTCCCGCGAGGCGGCGGCATGAGCCCGTCCAGCGATGTGCTCGACCACCTCGACGACAGGGTCGCCCAGCTCACCGCGGGTTACGAGCGGGCCCCGATCGGGGCGACCGCCGTCCACCTGCGCCGTCACCTCCCCGTCGTCCGCTCGCTGCTGCAGCGTGACGTCGTTCCGCAGGCGACGCGGCTGCGGCTGCACCGGGCCGCCGGCCGGCTCGTCGCCCTCTGGGCAGCCACCCGGCACGACCTCGGCGACCTGCCCGGCGCCGTCCTCGCCTTCGAGGAGGCATTCGTGCACGCGGCCGAGGCCCGCGACGAGGAGCTGATGTGCTGGGTGCGGCTGTGGCAGTCGTCGCTGGCGCGCAAGGCCGGCCGGCCGGCGGACGCGGTCGCGCTCGCGGCGTCGGGAGCTGCCCTGGTCGGCCGCGGGAGCCCGGCCGCGGCCCGCGCCGCCGCCATCGAGGCTCGAGCGCACGGCACTCTCGGTGACCGGTGGGCGGTGCACGAGGCGGTCGGCCGGGCCTGGAGCATCGCGGGAACGCTGAGCGCCGAACAGCTCGGCCGCCCCGGGTTCTCGATCGACACGCTGCACGTGCTGACGCTGTCAGAGTTGTCGGCGGCCGCGTACGTCGAGCTCGGTATGCCGGGCGCGGCGAGCGTCTACACCGACGCGGCGATCCACCACCTGGACGCCGTAGGCGCCACCGGGCTCCGCTCGATGACCCGGATCGCCGCGGCCACCGCAGCGGCCAAGCGGCGGGACCTCGACCACGCCGTCGAGCTGGTCGACGAGGCGCTGAACATCTCCCGCCACCGCCCGAGCATCGTCATCGGCGGGCGCGCCGAGCGGTTCGTCGGCGAGGCCCGCGGCTACCTCGGATGGCACTCCCTCCTCGACGACCTCGACGAACGTCTCCGGACCTGGCGGTCGCCCCGCCTTACTACCTGACCCTGCGTTCTGTACCCACAGCCTTCCTTTGCGTGTTTCCGGCTGTGCCTCCTTGCCGGTTGAATTAGATCATAATTTAGACGGAGTACAATTTCCGAGGAATGGACGGCGTGGTTCGCCGCGCCGTAGAACGCCATCCCCAGTTTGTCTTCCGTGGAGGAAAGTGTGGGTTTAGGTCGGGTCAGGACGCTGTCGGGGCTCACGGCTGTGGTCGTTGCCGCCGGGTTGACGAGCTGCTCCCCGGGTTCGAGCTCCGGGAGCCCACGAGCCGCCTGCGCCAGCCCCGGGGTGACGTCCGACCAGGTGAAGCTCGGTCTGGTGTACTCCGAGTCGGGCATGGGAAGCACCGCGATCGCCTCGGCCCGGTCCGGAGTGGACGCCAGAATCGGCCTGGTCAATGCCGAGGGCGGGATACACGGCCGCAAGGTTGTCTACGAGTGGCGTGACGACACGAACACGCTCGCCCAGAGCGCCACCGTCACCGAGGAACTTCTCCGGGACGAAGGGGTCTTCGGTCTCGTGACGGTCACCACCGCTCTCGGTAGCTCGCTGGAAAGCCTTGCGGCGCAAAAGGTTCCCGTCGTCGGCTTCGGTCTGCAGTCCTGGGCCGAATACCCGAACCTGTTCTCCGACATGTACGAGGCTTCCCCTGAGACCGTCGGCCGCTACGTTCAGGCCAACGGTGGCAGCAGGGTCGGCATCCTGACCACGGGAACTCCGGCGTCCACGGTGGGTGCCGTCACGTGGTACAGGACCGCGTTCCAGTCGATCGGGCTGACCTCGACCGATGCCATCTCCTACGCCCGCGGCAGCGACAGCCCGGGCAGGGTGGTTCGGGAGCTGGCCGCTGCCGGCGCCGACGCGCTGATCGGTTTCACGACCCCTGAGGACATGGCCGACGTCGTGCAGGCCGCCCGCGCGGCGAACCTGCGACTCGCCACCACCGTCTCGTTCACCGGCTACGACAGCGCGGTGCTACCCGTGCTGGGACAAGAGCTCGCGGGTGTCTCCTTCCCGGTGTACTCCCGTCCTTTCGAGGCCGGCGGCGCCGCCATCGACCGCTACCGCGCGGCGATGACCCGCTACGCACCGGAAACCGTCGAGCCCGACCAGCAGTTCGCCCTGCACGCGTACGTCTACAGCGACATGTTCCTGCGTGGGCTCGACCTGGCCGGCGACTGCCCCACCCGCGAGGGCTTCATCGGCGCGCTGCGGAAGGTCACCGGCTACGACGCGGGCGGCCTGATCGAACCCGTCAACCTGACCACCAACAGCACGCAGCCGCTCAACTGCTATGCCTTCGTCCAGATCAATCCCACCGGGACCGCGTTCCAGGTCACCCGCCCCCGCCTCTGCGCCGACGGCACCGCCGGCTGACCGCCTGGGGTCCGCGCGCCGGCCGGCCTGAGGACAGGGGCGTCACGATCGCTGGCGCCAGGGGTGGGCGTCGGCCCGAACCGCAGGCCGCGGGAGCGGATCCGCTCCCGCGCCGTGGCTCGGGTGACGACCCGCCAGACGATCGGCGCCAGGACCGCGCGCAGTGCGACCAGGTCGCAAGCTGTGATGGGGCGGACGAGTTGGCCTGTACGCCGGGTTCTGTTCCGGGTCGCCTCGCGGCTTGCCGGTGACGGTCATCTATCTAGGACCGCCGTTGCCGACGGCCTCCAGCGGCCTACCCGCAGGCTCGGGCGAGCAGCCCTCAGACGCCTGCGCAGCCCGCGACCGTGACCGGCCGGGGCCTCTTGGCCTTGCTCCGGGTGGGGTTTACCTAGCCGCCCGGGTCACCCCGGGCGCTGGTGCGCTCTTACCGCACCGTTTCACCCTTACCGGTGCCATGACGGCACCGGCGGTCTGTTCTCTGTGGCACTGTCCCGCGGGTCACCCCGGGTGGGCGTTACCCACCACCCCGCCCTGTGGAGCCCGGACGTTCCTCGGCGGCACCCGGGCTCGCGCCCCGGTACCGACGCGACCGTCCGGCCAACTCGTCCGCGCCGCTCAGCATATGGCACTGGCCGTCCTAGACTTCGGGCACGGGGTGAGGCGGCCGGGGGGAGCGACTCCCTACCGCGCGGCCCGACAGGTACCGATGGGTAGGGGGCGGGCGATGACGGCACCACAGCAGCCAGGTGGCGGGGGTGAGCAGCCGCGTCCGGTGGCCTCCGGGCCGGCCGCGGGCGTTCCGGTCGGAGGCCCGCCGACCTCCGTCCCGGGCTCGTACCCGCCGGCCGGCGCGGTCCCGCCGGCGCCGCCAGCGTCCGGTGCCGTTCCGCCGGCAGTTCCCGAAGCGGTTCCCGGCACGCCAGGCACCGGTACCGGGCCCACCGGCCGGGCCGCCCGCCGGGGCGTCGCCTACTCGACCTACGCGATCACCGTGCTGGTGCTGCTGATCGCCATCGCGGTCATCGTGTTCGTGGTGAAGAACGACCAGCGGGTGAGCATCTGGCTGTTCGGGTCGACCCAGGTGATGTCGGTGGCCGCCGCGCTGGCCGCCTCCGCCGCCGCGGGGCTGCTGGTCGGGCTTCTGATCGGCGTGATCCCACAGATCAGGCTGCGCTGGCAGCTGCGCCAGCTCCGCCGGGAGGACCGAGCCGCCTGAGCCGGCTGACCCTTCCGCGCCGCCACCCGGCCCGCCTTCACCCGACAGATCGAGCTCGACCGGGTGAACCGGGCCGGGTGCACGGATCAGCCGATCCGGTGTGTTCTGCCGGTGTGTTCTGCCGGCCGGTCGCGCCGGTCATCGTGAGCTGTCCGGGTTTCGCGGACTTCGCCTTCGCCTCGACCGGTGGTTCGTTACCGCCGATGCCCGGGCGAATACGAAGGCGATCAGCCCGGCGAATGCGGCGCACGAACGCTGATCTGATCCCGACTCTGACCGGCTCTGATCCCGCCTCGGATCTCGGCGGGAAATCCCGCGGGAACGGCCGGCCCCGCACACCGCGTACCGCACGACAGGCGCGCCGCCTTCACGTTCAAACGCGGGTTGTTTCGAACGCGCCGCCGACGGCTTCACGGTGATCGCCGCACCGGAATAGCTCAGTGGCCGCGGAGCACCCAGTCGTCGTAGTCCACGGCTTCCTCGCCGATGGTCGTGTCGTCGCCGTGGCCGGTGTGCACGACCGTCTCGGAGGGCAGGGTGAGCAGTTTCGCCCGGATGGAGCCCAGGATGGTCGGGAAGTCGGAGAACGACCGGCCGGTCGCCCCCGGGCCGCCGCGGAACAGGGTGTCCCCGCTGAACAGCACGGGGTCGCCGTTGATCTCCCCGAACAGGCTGACGCCGCCCGGGGAGTGGCCGGGGGTGTGCAGCACGCGCAGGGAACCGCCCGGGATCGGGATCACCTGGCCGTCGCGCAGCGCCTCGTCCGGCCCGCGCTCGGGGTAGACCTGTCGCCACAGCACCGCGTCGGCCGGGTGCAGCGCGATCGGGGCGCGCACCCGGTCGGCCAGCTCGGCGGCCGCGTTGATGTGGTCGTTGTGGCCGTGCGTCGCGATGATCAGGGACACCCGCCGGCCGTCCACCGCGGCCTCGATGACGGACGGGTCGTGGGCCGCGTCGACGACGACCACCGACTGCTCGTCGCCGACGAGCCACACGTTGTTGTCGACGGTGAACGACTGGCCGTCGAGGGTGAAGTCACCGCGGGTGATCACCCGATCGATCCGCTGACCGCCGCTGACCGCCACAGGAAACTCCTCTCCGCGCCGGCTCGTGCACCGGCCGACCCGGCACGACCGTACCCGTCCGGCCTGCCCCTGAGGCACTTCGTCGGCCCGCTGTACCCGTCCGGATTCACCGGAACGGGAGGGCGCTCAGATCAGGACGACTCAGATCAGGACGACGCTGCGCAGCACGTCACCGCGCCGCATCCGCTCGAAGGCCCGCTCGACGTCGCCGATGCCGACCGTCTCGGTGACGAACGCGGCCAGGTCGAGCCGGCCACCGCGGTGCAGGTCGATGATGATCGGGAAATCCCTGGTCGGGAGGCAGTCGCCGTACCAGGACGACGCCAGCGAGCCGCCGCGGCTGAACACCTCGATGAGCGGCAGCTCGACGGTCATCGACGGGTCGGGCACGCCGACGAGCACCAGCCGTCCGGCCAGGTCGCGGGAGAAGAAGGCCTGCCGGTAGGTCTCGGGGCGGCCGACCGCCTCGATCACGACGTCCGCCCCGTTGCCGTCGGTCAGCGCCCGCACGGCCTCCACCGGGTCCTCGTTCCGGGAGTTCACGACATGGGTCGCGCCGAACCCGCGGGCCCACTCGAGCTTGCGGTCGTCCACGTCGACGGCGATGATCCGGCGCGCGCCGGCGACCGACGCGCCGGCGATGGCCGCGTCGCCGACCCCGCCGCAGCCGAAGACGGCGACCGTCTCGCCGCGGGTTATCCGTCCGGTGTTCACCGCGGCGCCGAAGCCGGCCATGACCCCACAGCCGATCAGGCCCGCCGCCTGCGGCGGAACGGCCGGGTCGACCTTGACGCACTGCCCGGCGGCCACGAGTGTCAGCGGCGTGAAGGCGCCGATGCCCAGCGCGGGGGAGAGCGGGGTGCCGTCCTGCAGCGTCATCGGGTTGACGGCGTTGCGGGAGTCGAAGCAGTACCAGGGCGCCCCGCGCAGGCACGACCGGCACGTCCCGCACGGCGCCCGCCAGGCCAGCACCACGTAGTCACCTGGGGCGACCGAGGTGACCCCCTCGCCGACGGACTCGACCGTCCCGGCCGCCTCGTGGCCGAGCAGGAACGGGTAGTCGTCGTTGATCGCGCCCTCGCGGTAGTGCAGGTCGGTGTGGCACACCCCGCACGCCTGCACCCGGACCCGGGCCTCCCCGGGGCCCGGCGGCGGCACGATGATCCGCGTCAGCGCCACCGGCGCGCCCTTCTCGACCGCGACGACCGCCTCCACCGTCACTGCCTGCGGGCCATCCGTCATGGCACTCCCTTTCACCATCGCCGTGTCATCACCGACTCACCTGGACGTCAGCCAACACCCGACCGTCATCTCACCGCAATGTCGTCGCGCAACCGGAGCCGGTGGGGCGGGGGAGCGGCTCTGTGTCCGCGACGTCCGGCCCGGCGGTGCCGGCGTGCGCGCCGGGTGCGTGCCGGCGTGCGCGCCGGGTACATGGAGCGCAAGATGAAGTACCGCAGATATCACCGCGAAACGCGCCGGGTGGGCACCGAAGTTCGAGTCACACATGAGGCGAGGAACGCGACACGCCGACTGGCGGGCCCCGAGGCCGCCGATACCGGGTCCGGGTCGGTACGCTCCAACCGGTCCGTTTCTGCTCGTCACAGGAGGAGACCTCCGCCGGGAAGCAGTAACAGCCGACGCAGTAACAGCTGACGCGGTATCAGCCGATGCGGACGCACCCGACGCTGAGGCACCCGAAGCAGAGGCACCTGAACCAGAGACATTCGCGCAGGGACTGTCCGAGCAGTCGTGAGGAGCAGGTACACCGTGGTCCGTTCCGACTCCGCCGCGGTTTCCGGTCCGCCGGGCCGCCGCTACTACGGTGAGGTGACGGTCGGCGAGCCCCGCCTGTCCGAGGACGGCCGGCTTGAGGTCGGGGGCGAGGAACCCGACGAGGGTGTCGGCAAGCCCGGTCCTACCGGGCGTCCGATGCCGGTGTTCCCCGTCCCGCCCCCGCTGACCTCACACGGCCCCGCGTGGGTCGTCGCCATGTGCAATCAGAAAGGCGGCGTGGGCAAGACCACGAGCACGATCAACCTGGGGGCCGCGCTCGCCGAGTACGGCCGGCGGGTGCTGCTCGTCGACTTCGACCCCCAGGGCGCGCTCTCGGTGGGCCTGGGCATCAACCCGATGCAGTTCGACGTCACCGTGCACGATCTGCTGCTCGGCGGCGACGCGGACATCCAGGACACCATCGTCGAGACCCAGGTCGAGAACCTCGACCTGTTGCCGAGCAACATCGACCTCTCGGCCGCCGAGGTGCTGCTGGTCACCGAGGTCGGCCGCGAGCACAGCCTGGCCCGCACGCTCGCCCCGGTGATGGACGTCTACGACGTCATCCTCATCGACTGCCAGCCGTCGCTGGGCCTGCTCACGGTCAACGCCCTGACGGCCGCCGACGCCGTCATGGTCCCGCTGGAGTGCGAGTACTTCGCGCTGCGCGGGGTGGCGCTGCTCCTGCAGACCATCGACAAGGTGCGCGAGCGGCTGAACTCCCGCCTGGAGCTCGCCGGCATCCTGGCGACCATGTACGACGCGCGCACGCTGCACGCCCGCGAGGTGCTCGCCCGGGTCGTCGAGCGGTTTCCCGACGAGGTCTTCCACACGGTGATCAACCGGACGGTACGGTTCCCGGAGACCACCGTGGCCGGGGAACCGATCACGACCTACGCGCCGACCTCCGTCGGCGCGGCCGGATACCGTCGGCTGGCCCGGGAGCTCATGGCGCGCTACGCGACGCCACCCGCGGTCGGCTGACCCGGGCCGGCCCGCCCGGCTGACCTCTCGGCCAGCCGGCGGGCCGGCAGGCGCAGCGGGACCCGGTCGGCGGGTCCCAGGTAGGACGACGGATCGGGGACGGACGACAAGCCGTGCTGTTTCACCTCGCCGAGCCCGCGGCGCTGCTCGGGATCGTGCTCGCCTTCGTCATCGGCATCGTCGTCCACGACGGTGCGCAGATCCTCGCGGCCCGGCTGGCCCGTGACCCGATCCCGAGGCGCTCCGGGCGGCTGACCGCCGGGGTGGGCACCCAGCGGATCAGCCCGTTCAGCTGGGTCGGCGTGCTCATCGGCGGTGCCGGGTGGGCGGAGCCGATCCGGATGAACGACGTCTGGCGCAAGCGCCGTTTCCACGTGGCCGCCGCCCTGCTCGCGGGCCCGATCTCCTACGCGCTGCTCGCGCTCGCGTCGCTCGCCGGCGCACGCGCGCTCACGCAGCGCGCAGTGATCGACACCGGGGACCGCGCGGCCGAGATCGTCGGCGGCACCTTCTCGGTGGAGCTGCTGCTGTGGATGGCGATCACCTTCGGGTCGTTGTGCATCCTCAGCCTCGTCCCGGTGCCGCCGACGGACGGCGGGCGCATCCTGTTCCTGCTCGGCCCGCAGTCCGAGGGCTGGCGCAAGGCGAACTACCGGCTCACCGAGGGCAACGTCGGGGTGGTGATCCTCCTCGCGGTGATCATCCTGCCGGTGCTGTTCCCCGGGTTCCCGTCGGTGATCGGTCAGCTGATCTGGCCGCTCATCCGCGGCCTGGGCTCCCTGATCGGGATCGATCTGCCGTAGGCGGGCCCAGGTGGGTGCGGCCGGTGTGCACGTCGGGACGATACGTCACAGGGCGTAACGTGGCCGTATGAGCTCGTCCGGGACAGACACGGCCACCGGTGTGGGCGTGCTCGGCCCGGCAGTGGACGAACCGGTGCCCAACGGGCCCACTGCTCCCACAGGGTCCACCGGACCCGCCAGGCCGATGAAGGCCGCCGGGGCCGCCGCGCCGACCGCGCGTGGCGGGCGCACCGAGCCGTTCGTCGTCGAGCTGGAGAACTTCTCCGGCCCCTTCGACCTGCTGCTCTCGCTGATCGCCAAGCATCGGCTGGACGTCACCGAGGTGGCGCTGTCGCAGGTGACCGACGAGTTCGTCGCGCACATCAGGCGGCTGGGCAAGCACTTCGACCTCGGCCAGGCCACCGAGTTCCTGGTGATCGCGGCGACGCTGCTCGACCTGAAGGCCGCCCGCCTGCTGCCCGGCGCGATCTCCGACGACGAGGCCGAGGACCTCGCCCTGCTGGAGGCCCGTGACCTGCTGTTCGCCCGGCTGCTCCAGTACCGGGCCTACAAGGAGGCCGCCGCGATCTTCACCGCGATGATGGCGCTGGAGTCGAGGTTCGTCCCGCGGGCGGTGCCGCTGGAGCCGCGCTACGCCGCCGCGCTGCCCGAGGTGCAGATCAGCATCGGGCCGTCCGAGCTCGCCGAGCTCGCCGCCCGGCTGCGTGAGCCGCCGCTGCCCCCGCAGGTGGCCACCGACCACGTCCACCTGCCCCGGGTCAGCGTCCGCGAGCACATGATCGCGGTGATCGGGATGCTGCGGGAGCTGGGTGCCGCGTCGTTCACCGTGCTGTGTGCGGGCCTGGCCGAGACGATCGAGGTCGTCGCGCGCTTCCTGGCCCTGTTGGAGCTGTTCCGGGAGGGCCGGATCGTCTTCGAGCAGGAGCGCCCGCTCGGTGAGCTCATCGTCCGCTGGGTCGCGCGCCCCGAGGACGACGACCGTCCTGTCGGTGCCTCGCTCTACTCTGGCGAGGATGAGCCGGACGAGCCCTTCGCCCCTGTGGTGAGCTTCGTCCCTGTGGTGAGCTCCGCCCCCGCCGGGGACACCGCCGACGGTGCCGGAGCGGGGGAGGGCACCGGAGCTGAGGACGATCCGCTCGACGGCCGCCGCCGGCCGAGGCGACCGAGGAGACCGACCGCGTGACCCCTGATTCCACCAACGGGCCAGTCGGCGCCGACGGCTTCGCCGGCACCGGCGGGCCCACCGGCACGGGCGCGCCCGCCGGCACGAACGGGGCGGTTCCCGCCCCCCGGTCGCCGGCTCCGCCCCGGTCGCCGGGCCCGCGGGTGCCGCCGGCTCCGCCCGCGGGCGAGCGGCCATCCGACATCGCGCTCGTCGAGGCGGTGCTGACCGTCGCGGAGAACCCGGTCGGCGTGGCCGAGTTCGCCACCGCACTCGACATCCCCGCCCGGCGGGTCGAGGCGCTGCTCGCCGAGCTTGCCGCGCAGTACGAGCGGGACGGGCGCGGCTTCCGGCTGCGGCACGTCGGCCGGGGCTGGCGGCTGTACACGGCCGACGAGTGCGCGCCGTGGGTCGAGCGTTTCGTGCTGGCCGGCCAGTCCGCCCGCCTCTCCCAGGCCGCGCTGGAGACGCTGGCGATCGTCGCCTACCAGCAGCCGGTCAGCCGCGGCCGGATCTCCGCGGTGCGCGGGGTCTCGGCCGACGGCGTCATCCGTACCCTCACCGCCCGCAACCTCGTCGAGGAATGCGGCCACGACCACGAATCGGGAGCCATCCTGTACCGCACCACCGACTACTTCCTGGAACGCATGGGCCTGCGTGACCTGGACGAACTGCCCCCGCTCGCACCCCTGCTGCCGGGTGTGGACGATGTCGATGACATCGTGGCGTCATGAACGGCACCGAATCCGAGTCCCCCGGCACCCGCCGCCGGGACCCGGCGTCCGAGGGCATCCGCCTGCAGAAGGTGCTGGCCTCCGCCGGCATCGGCTCTCGCCGGCACAACGAGGAACTGATCGACTCCGGTCGCGTCCGGGTCGACGGCGAGGTGGTCCGCGAGCAGGGCCGTCGGGTCGACCCGGAGACGGCGGTGATCGAGGTCGACGGCGAGCGAGTCGTCACCCGCACCGGGCTGGTGCACCTGGCGCTGAACAAGCCGCGTGGTGTGCTGTCGGCGATGTCCGACGACCGCGGCCGGCCGACCATCGCCGACTTTCTCACCGAGTTCGGTTCCGTCGGCCTGTTCCACGTCGGCCGGCTGGACGGCGACAGCGAGGGCCTGCTGCTCGTCACCAACGACGGCGATCTCGCCCACCGGCTCACCCACCCGTCCTTCGGCGTGCCGAAGACCTACCTGGTCGAGATCAGCGGCCCGGTCCGCCGCGACGTCCCGCGCCGGCTTCGCTCGGGGGTGACCCTGGAGGACGGCCCCGTGTCGGTCGACGCGGCCCGGATCGTCGACATCGCCGCGTCCCGGGTCATGATGGAGATCACCCTGCACGAGGGCCGCAAGCACGTGGTGCGCCGCCTGATGGAGAGCGTGGGGCACCCAGTGCACCGCCTCGTCCGGGTCTCGTTCGGCCCGGTGACGCTCGGCACGCTGCGGGCCGGCCGCGCCCGCCATCTCACCCGGCACGAGGTGGGGGCGCTCTACAAGGCGACCGGGCTGTGAGTCCCGGCGAGCCCCCCGCGGCGGCCGGGCGGTTCTCGCCGCCCTACGTCCGCCCGGGGGTCGAGGCGGCCGCGGGGGGCTTCCCCGCGTGGGATCCGGCGCACCTGCCCGAGCTGCGCCGGGTGGCCGTCGTCGGGTCCGGGCTGATCGGCACGAGCATCGGGCTGGCGCTGTCCGGGCGCGGCGTGGAGGTGTTCCTGCGCGACTCCGACGACGCCCAGGTGAAGCTCGCCGAGGCGATGGGCGCCGGCCGGCCCTGGCAGGGCGAGCGGGTCGACCACGCGGTGATCGCCACGCCGCTGCCCACCGTCGCCGCCGAGCTGCGCGACCTGCAGCGCGGCGGCCTGGCGACGACGGTCAGCGACGCCGGCAGCGTGAAGACCCGACCGCTGGTCGAGGCCGTCCAGCTCGGCTGCGATCTCGGGGCCTGGTGCCCGGCCCATCCGATCGCCGGGCGGGAGCGGCACGGGGCGGCGTCCGCCCGCGCGGACCTGTTCGCCGAGCGGGTGTGGGCGGTCTGCCCGGTGGCCCACACCGGCGCGGACGCGATCGCGGCGACCGCCGCCCTCGCCCTCGCCTGCGGCGCGACACCGGTGCGCACCACCCCCGAGCGCCACGACGCCGCGATGGCCGTCCTCTCGCACGTTCCACAGCTGGTGGCGAGCGTGCTCGCCGGGAGCCTGCTCGGCCTCGACTCGCATGACCTGCCGTTCGCCGGCCAGGGCTTCCGCGACACGACCCGCCTCGCCGACAGCGACCCCGTCCTGTGGGCGTCGATCATCGAGGGCAACCGCGGGCCCATCGCCGAGCGCGTGCGCCGGCTGGGGCGGGAGTTCACCCACCTCGCGGACGTGCTCGCCGAGGGGACCCGTGACGAGGTGGTCGAGGCGGTCACGGCGGCGATCCACGGCGGGCGGCACGGCCGGTCGCTGCTGCCCCGCAAGGCCGGCGCCCGGGCACTTCCGTGGGGCTGGGTCGGTGTGGTGCTCGACGACCGTCCCGGCCAGCTCGCGGCGCTGTTCGCCGTGATCGGCGAGTGGGACGTCAACATCGAGGACGTCGGGCCGTTCGAGCACAGCCTGGACGCCCCCGCCGGCATCGTCGAGATCGCGGTCGATCCGGACGGCGCGGACGGACTCGTCGAACGGCTGACGCGGGCCGGATGGACGGCATATCGGCGCTCGTGACGGACCAGCGAGTAGCCTGAGCCGGGTTGGCCGTCCGGCAGGTGTTCTAGGGACCACCAGCCTGGGACTTCCGGCCCGGAGACAGCCGGGGTGGGCGCGCCGCGCCGCCCCGGCCGCGACCGGGCCGTCGGCCCGGGTCCGAGACGCCGCCGGCCTGGCGTGGACGAAGGAACATGCGGGTCGCACAGACACGCGTCCGGACGGAGGAGACGGGTGAGCCCCGACGACGGGTCCGCTTCGCCGGGGGCTTCGGCCACCGGCAGCCACGACGATGCTTTCAGGACGGGGGGGCCCGGGACGACGGTGGCGCCCTCCGCACCGGGCCCGGTGACCGCCGGGGCCGCCCCCGCCGGTCTCGTGGTCGCGGTGGACGGCCCGGGCGGCTCCGGGAAGAGCACCGTCTCCCGGGAGATCGCGCGCCGGCTCGGCCTGCGCTACCTGGACACCGGGGCGATGTACCGGGCGGTCACCCAGGTCGCCCTGGAGCGCCGCATCGACATCGAGGACCCGGCCGCGGTGGCCGAGGTCGTCGAGCGCACCGTCCTCACGGTCGGCACGGATCCCGACCGCCCGTCGATCTCCGTCGACGGGGTGAACGTCGACGAGCAGATCCGCACCCGGGCGGTGACGAACGCCGTGAGCGCGGTCGCCGCCGTGCCCGCCGTGCGGGCCCGGATGGTCGCGCAGCAGCGCGAGATCATCGCTGAGAACCTCGCCACCGGCGGCATCGTGGTCGAGGGCCGCGACATCGGCTCGGTCGTCGCGCCGGACGCCCCGGTCAAGGTCTTCCTCACCGCGTCCACCGAGGTGCGCGCGCTGCGCCGGTCCCGGCAGCTGGGGGAGAAGGGCGTCGACGACGTGGCCCGCACCCTGGCCGAGCTCGACCGCCGTGACGCCCTCGACAGCTCGCGCACGGTCGACCCGCTGTCCATTCCCGTGGGCGCGATCGTCCTCGACTCCAGCGCGCTGTCGGTCCCCGAGGTGGTGGACGAGGTCCTGCGCCAGGGCGAGCACGTGCTCGCCACGACCTCATGACCGCCGCCGACGGCCGGCTCGACACGCCGGACGGGCCGGTGGCCGATCCGGTAGCCGGGACCGGCGCTCCGGTCGAGTCGGCCGCGGTCGAGTCGGCCGCGGTCGAGCCCGCCGCGGTCGAGTCGGCTCCGGCGACTCCGGCCGCGGGCGGAGTCGAGCCGGCGCCGAAGGCCGTCGAGCCAACTCCGAGCGGCGTCGAGTCGGCGACGAGCGGGGGCCGGGCCGAGCGGGTCCGTCCGGCGACCTCGGCCGGGGCGCCGGCGCACCGCGGTGCCGCGTCGAAGCCGTTCAACGACATCACCCACCGCGTGCTCAAGCCGCCGGTCCGCCAGGTCCTCAACCACCTGGTGATGAACGTGGTCCACGAGGGCTGGGAGAACGTCCCGCACGGCGAGCCTCTGATCTTCGCGGGGAACCACAGCAGCTGGATGGACGGGCCGCTCGTCGTCATCGAGGCGCCGCGCACCGTGCGGTGCCTGGTGAAGTCCGAGATGTACAAGGGCATCCTGGGCAGGCTGCTGCTGTTCGTCGGCCAGATCCCGATCAACCGCGGCCGCCCGGACCGCGACGCCCTGCACACCGCGCTCGACGAGCTCTCCCGCGGCGGCGCCATCGGCGTGTTCCCCGAGGGCACCCGGGGCAGCGGTGAGATGGCCGCCGTCCAGCACGGCATCGCCTACCTGGCCGTGCACGGGCGTTGCCGTGTCCTTCCCGTGGCCTGCATCAACACCGGTGCCGCGCTGCCCCGGGGCGCCAAGTGGCCGCGCCGGTCGGTGAAGGTCCGGGTGGTGTTCGGCAAGCCGTTCGAGGTGGAGGTGCCGGCGAACCCGCGTTCGCGGCGGGCGCTGGCCGCCGTGGCGGAGGACATCCGGGTCCGGCTGGCGGATCATCTGGCGACGGTGCGTGCCGGCGAGAGCCGGGATTCGTCGGCGGCGGAGTAAGTTCTACCGGATCGCTGTTTGTTCCGAGTGCGCCGGACGGGTCCGCCGTCCGCGGAAGGACAGCTCGCAGCCAGTTCACCGAGATGTCCAGCCCAAGCGGAGTGCAGCCGTCATGAACACCGAAGATCTCGCCGCGTCCGTCGACGACGGCCCTGTGGGCGGTGCCCTCCCGCTGGCGGGAGGGCAGCCCGTCCTCGCCGTCGTCGGCCGGCCGAACGTGGGCAAGTCGACGCTGGTCAACCGCATCCTGGGCCGCCGCGCGGCCGTCGTCGAGGATGTCCCCGGCGTCACCCGTGACCGGGTCGCCTACGACGCGGTGTGGAACGGCCGCCGGTTCACCCTCGTCGACACCGGCGGCTGGGAGCCCGACGCCCGCGGCCTCGCCGCCCGGGTCTCCGACCAGGCCCGCGCCGCGCTCGACACCGCCGACGGCGTGCTGTTCGTGATCGACGCCACCGTCGGCGCGACCGACGCCGACGAGGCCGTCGCCCGGGTACTGCACCGGTCGGGCCGGCCGGTGATCCTCGCCGCGAACAAGGTCGACGACGCCCGCGCGGAGGCCGACGCCGCCGCGCTGTGGAGCCTCGGGCTGGGCGAGCCGTACCCGGTGTCCGCGCTGCACGGCCGGGGCAGCGGCGACCTGCTGGACGCCGTCCTCGCGGTGCTGCCCGAGGCACCCCGCGAGCGGTTCACCGAGGAGGACGGCCCCCGGCGCGTGGCGCTGATCGGGCGGC
Source organism: Frankia sp. Mgl5 (assembly GCF_023242985.1). Lineage (NCBI taxonomy): Bacteria > Bacillati > Actinomycetota > Actinomycetes > Frankiales > Frankiaceae > Frankia > Frankia sp. Mgl5. The sequence continues at coordinate 124,165 of NZ_JALKFY010000616.1, forward strand.
CGAACGTCGGCAAGTCCAGCCTGCTCAACAAACTGGCCGGCAGCGAGCGCTCGCTGGTGCACGACGTCGCGGGCACGACCCGCGACCCGGTGGACGAGCTCGTCACCGTCGGCGGCGAGACCTGGATGTTCATCGACACCGCCGGCCTGCGGCGGCGGGTGAAGGAGGCCTCCGGCGCCGAGTACTACTCGTCGCTGCGCACCGCCTCCGCGCTGGAGGCCGCCGAGGTCGCGATCGTCCTGCTCGCCGCGGACGAGCCGGTCACCGAGCAGGACCAGCGGATCATCAGCATGGTCACCGACGCCGGCCGGGCCCTCGTCCTCGCCTTCAACAAGTGGGACACGCTCGACACCGAGCGCCGTCTCGACCTGGAGCAGGAGATCGTCCGCGAGCTGGGCCGGGTGGCCTGGGCGCCGCGGGTGAACATCTCGGCCCGCACCGGCCGCGCCACCGACCGGCTCGCCCCGGCGCTGCGGACGTCCCTCGACTCGTGGGGAACGCGCATCCCGACCGGCCGCCTCAACGCCTGGATCGGCGAGGTCGTGGCGGCCACGCCGCCGCCGTCGCGGGGCGGGAAGCTGCCGCGGGTGCTGTTCGCGACCCAGGCCGGGGTGCGCCCGCCGCGCTTCGTCGTGTTCACCACCGGATTCCTCGAGCCGGCCTACCGGCGTTTCCTGGAGCGCAAACTGCGCGAGGACTTCGGCTTCGCCGGCACGCCCATCGAGATCTCGATCCGGGTCCGCGAGCGTCCCGACCGCCACCGCTAGACCCCGCGGCCTCACCTGCCGCACCGGACAACTGCGCACGGGCGGCCCCGCCTGCTGGGGTTGCCGCGGCCCGATACGGGCTGGTGCGGGGCTGTGAGTGCCAGCCCGACTCCGGGTCGTAGCGCCTCGTTCGGACTGGCGATTGCCTGGCCGTGGGCCGGCCCGGTGATCTCGTCCAGACCGTCCGGTACGGGCAGCAGCGGGCCGGTGTCCCAGAGCGCCCGTGCCCAGCTCATCCCCCCGGGGTCCGTCGGCCGGTTCCTGCATCCGGTGCCGTCGGTTCGTCGTGGCCCGGAAGCGGGGAGCCGCGGAGCGGCGCGGCACCTGACGGATCGGGTCCCGAGGTCCCAACGGGGACGAGGCGGAGCCCTTCAACCGGGATCGGCCAGGTGGGTCCCGACAGCACGAAAAAGCCCGCTGACCAGGCTTCTGCCTGTCCAGCGGGCGATGAACCGTTTTGTGTCGGGACGACAGGATTTGAACCTGCGACCCCCAGACCCCCAGTCTGGTGCGCTACCAAGCTGCGCCACGTCCCGTGCTGACGAACGCTACCCTACCGGAGATCCGGCGCTGTGGTGGGGGTCGATCTCGCACACCTGGTCAGGTCGTCCCGGGGGGATCGGCCGGCGTGACATGACCACGCCGGCCGATCCGTCCTGGGCTCCTGGGGGGCGGTCGGTTCAGATCGACCCGTTGCCGCGGCGGCGCATGCCCGCGCCGATCAGGATGGCCCCGAGACCGGCTCCGGCGATCGGCAGCAGCGGCGAGTTGCCGCTGTCCGCGGTGCCGCCACCGCCCGCGCCGACGCCGCCGACCGGGGCCGCTCCGCCCGCACCGACACCGACACCGACACCGGCGACGACGCCGACCGGGCAGTCCCTGTCCCTGTCCTTGTCGTCGAACCAGTCGTCGTCCTTGCCCCTGTCGTCCTTGTCCCTGTCGTTCTTGTCGTCGACGAAGGCACGGGCCTCCTTGTCGCCTTCGTGGTCCTTGTCGTCCCTGCCCTTGTCGCCGAAGATGTCCCACTCATCGGACTTCTTGTCGTCGCACCGACCCTTGTCGTCGAAGATGTCGGCGTGCGCGGCCGTCAGTCCGGGTCCGAAGCTGAGGATGACGGTTGCCGCGCTCGACATGGCGAGAAGCGCGGCGCTCCGTCCCATTCCCTTCCTCATCTGGTCCCCTCTCTCACGCATGGTTATTACCTGGTCACTGCGAGTGACACCATAGCGAGGAGTGGTCGGGATGGGACGCAGCGAGACGGCGTGGTGCGACGGGTCCGAACGGGCCGCGGCCACGACCGGCGCGGGACCGGCATCCATTGCGGGACATGGGTTGAGGTGCCGTGCGCGACCGCCTCGCCCCTCCTTGCCGGATGTGGTCGTGGCGTGGGTGCGTTCGTGTCACGCGACGCGGCGCGCAACTACGCTCAGCTACTGCTGAGGCTCGATACCATCACCTTGCGTAGTTCTTAGTGGGTCGGTGTCGATGGACGGTCGCTGGACGGAGACAGTCTTGAAGCGTGGAGCGACGGAGCGGTCGCCGGTGCGTATGACGTTCTCCCGCCTGCTGCTCGTCGCGGGCGTGGTACTGGTCGTCGGGAGCGGGTTCCGGCTGACCGAGTCCGATCCCGCCCCACCCTCGGACACCGAGCGGGTCGACGTCGGCGGCCTCGACACCGCGATCGGGCAGGCCGGCGCGCTCGACGGGACGGCCGCTCCCGGCGGTCCGGCGGCCGCCACGCCGGTGCCGACGCTCCCGCCGGTCGTGGTCACCGACCCGACGCACGTGCGGATCCCGGCGATCGGAGTGGACGCGGCGATCGTCCGGCTCGGGCTGAACGCCGACGGCTCGCTGGCCGTACCGAAGAAGTGGCAGGAGGTCGGCTGGTACGACCGGGGCCCGGCGCCCGGCGCGCTCGGCCCGTCGGTGCTGGTCGGCCACTACGACTCGACCTCCGGGCCGGCCGTCTTCTACCGGCTGCGGGCGTTGCGTGCCGGGGACCAGATCGAGGTCACCTCGCCGACCGGGCTGCGCACGACGTTCACGGTCGACCGCACGGAGGACGCGACCAAGAAGGCGTTCCCGACCGATCGCGTCTACGGCCCGGTGGGCCGGCCGGAGCTGAGGCTGATCACCTGCGGCGGGGCGTTCGACGAGGACACGAACCACTATCTGAGCAATCTGATCGTCTACGCGCACGCGAACAGCCCGTCTGTGCCGGGCGCCCAGCCGCCCGGCACCGGGGCGCCGCCCGCCGGCGCCCCGCCCCCGGCCGTGCCCACTCCAGTCGCGCCGGCGCCCGCCATCCCTGTGCCGGTCGGGGTGGCACCCGCAGCCCCGGTGCCTGCCGCGCCCGTGCCTGTCGCGCCCGCCGCGCCCGCTACGGCCATGCCCGTGCCTGTCGCGCCCGCCGCGCCCGCTACGGCCATGCCCGCGCCCGCCCCCCCCGCCCCCGCCGGGGCAGCCGCCGGGGGGGCGGGGGCCGCGCCCCCCGCCCCCCCG
>NZ_JALKFY010000657.1:0-13618 GCF_023242985.1 Frankia sp. Mgl5
TGCCGATGCGACGCACCATGGCGTTCTACGGCGTGCACTCCCTCCCGGTCGCCTGGAACTGATCATCATCGGTCCTGCGGCGGCCGGCGTGCCGGCCGCCGCGGCAGGGGTGGGGGTCGGCCGGTTCCGTAGGCGGGCCGTCATGTTGGGTGCGACCGCCGGCGAGGCCGCTGCTCGCAGTCCGCGAAGGTCGAGAGTCTGCCGCTGACGAGAGTGGTCAGACTCTCGACGAATGCCTCCCGCAGATGTGGCGGCAGCGCCGAAAGCACGTCGGTGTGGACCGCATCGACGATCGTCCGCGAGCGGGCGACGAGGTCGCGTCCTTTCTCGGTGACCACGAGGATCCGGACCCGCCGATCCTCTGGTGACGGTTCGCGCCGAACCAGACCGTCCTTCTCCAGCTTGTCGGTTGTCACGACCATCGTCGTCTTGTCCAGGCCGCATGCCTCCGCGATGCGGCTCTGGGTCTGGTTCCCCGCCAGGGCCTGGAACAGCACGCAGTGCGCCCGTTGGGAGATCCCGAGATGGGCAAGACCCATGGCCAGCTCGGTCGCGAGCGCATGGCTGGACCAGGACAGCAGGTACATCAGGTCGGTCTGGGTCTGCTCCGGTGCCGTTGCTCCCATGGCCGGATAGTACCTGAGCAGATAGTTCCAAAACTAAAGGATCGCGTCGGGACTTGACCGCGACACCTTGTTCCGGATTGGATAATGCCGAACTTAACTATCAGCAACGGTTGCGTCCACACAGGCGGCGACCTCGGGAGGCAACCTCATGTCCCAGTCAGCCCAGACGATGGCCAGGGCCCGCTGGCTGGCGTTTGCGGCGCTCTGTTCGATGCAGATGATGATCGTCATCGACATCAGCGTCGTGACCGTCGCGTTGCGGTCGATCCAGGACGACCTGGGCTTCGAACAGGCGCACCTCGCCTGGGTCACCAATGCCTACACAGTGGGGTTCGGTGGCCTGCTGTTGCTGGCTGGCCGGCTTGGGGATCTGATCGGCCGCAAGACGGTGTTCCTGACCGGGCTGGTCGTCTTCACCGGTAGCTCGGCCCTGTGCGGGCTGTCCCGGACCCAGGAGATGCTCATCGCGACCCGGTTCGTGCAGGGCATGGGGGCCGCGATGGCCTACGCGGTCCTGATGAGCATCGTCTTCACCCTGTTCACCGAGCCTCGTGAGCTGGGCAAGGCGATGGGTGCGTTCGGCTTCGTCGTTGCCTCCGGCGCCTCGGTCGGGATCCTGGCCGGTGCCGTCGTGACCGACAGCATCAGTTGGCACTGGGTCTTCTTCGTCAACGTTCCCATCGGGATCGCGGCCGGCGTCCTCGCCGGGAAGCTGCTGCCGCCGGACTCCCCTGCCGGCCTCGGCAGGGGAGTCGACGTGCTCGGAGCCATCCTTGTGACGGGTGGGTTGATGCTGGGGGTCTACACGATCGCGACCGTCGGCGAGAACGGCTGGGGATCCGTCCACACCATCGGCTTCGGGCTCGGCGCCATCGCGCTGCTGGCCGCCTTCGTCGGCCGGGAGGCAACCGCAGATCTCCCGCTCATCCCACTGGGCATCTTCCGGTCGCGCGTCATCACCGGCGCCAACCTCGTCCATCTCCTGCTCGTGGCGGCCACGGTCTCGTTCAACATCCTGGTCGCGCTCTACCTGCAGCAGGTCGTGGGCTACTCGCCACTGGCCACCGGTTTCGCGTTCCTGCCGATCGCGGTGTTCGGTGCCGCCGCCTCGCTGGGGCTCTCGGCCCGGCTGACGGCGGCGTACGGCCCGCGCCAGGTGCTGCTGGGCAGCCTTGCCGTCCTCGGTGCCGGCCTTGCCCTGGCCATCCGGACACCCGTCGACCCGAGCTACGTCGTGGACATCCTGCCGGTGGCCGTGCTGGTCGGGGCGGGCGGCGGGTTGGCGATGCCGGCGGTGCTGACGCTATGCATGGCCATCAGCACGCCGGCTGAGGCCGGCGTTGCCTCGGGTCTGTCCGGTACCTCGGGCATGGTCGGCGACTCGCTGGGTATCGCGGCCCTGGCCGTGGCCGCAGCCTCCTACACGAACAGCCGGCTTGCCGCGGGCGACAGTCACGCTGTGGCACTGACCGAGGGCTTCCACCTGGCCGCCGGGATCGCGACCGGTCTGGCCGTCGCCGCCTTCCTCGTCGGGCTGCTGGTGCTCAGGCGTGTGCCCAGCCCTCCCGGGCCGCCAGGTCCCGGCGCACCGCCCACTGACGCCCCGCCGCCGGTATTCGAGAACGCGAAGTCCTCAACCACGGCGTCGGGCGCGACGAGTTCCTGACCGCATTCCCGGAACCGGGCTCCGGAACCGGTTCTCGGCCGTGCCCTGCCCACGGTGCATTGCCGCGAGCCTCCGGGTCCAGGCCTGATGAATTAGTTCTTTCCTTTCTCATCCTCTCGCCATCTCCGCGCCGTTCATACAGGCGTGCTATCCAGGGAGCACCACTATGACCACCGACGCCAGCGGGCTCGGATCATCCTCCAGACCAACCATCTCCGCCAACCTGCGATTGCGGGCTGTCGGTGTAGGCGCCGCAGTGGTGGCGGCGGCGATCGTGTGGGCGATCGCCAAGGCCGCCGATGTCGAGTTTCTGGTCAAGCAGGGTGAGGGTAACGCCCCGACCGAGGTGGGCCTGGGCATCGTCATCGTGATGGCGCTGGTCGCCGCACTGCTCGGGTGGGGGGTACTCATACTCCTGGAGCGGTTCCTTTCCCGGGGGACGGCCATCTGGACGGGGCTCGCGGTCCTGGTACTGCTGCTCTCGTTCGCTCCGGTCCTCTCTGCTGACGCCACTACCGGCACGAAGCTCAGCCTGGTGATCATGCATGTTGTCGTGGCGGCCTCGGTCATCCCGTTGTTCCACCAGACCGCGCCCAGAACCGCTCGGTAGAACTCGCTCCGGAAAGGACCTGGTATGACCACCCAGCTCACCGGGATCCCGGGCTATGTCGTCGGCACGTGGACGATCGACCCGGCGCACTCCAGTATCTCGTTCGTCATCCGTCATCTGGGCGTCTCGAAGGTCCGGGGTCGATTCGACGATTTCTCGGGGAGCGTCGTCACCGCCGCCCACCCGCTGGGCTCGTCGGTGACCGCGACGATTCGGACCGCGTCGCTCAACACCGCGAACGACCAGCGCGACGAACAGGTCCGTGGGGCGGACTTCCTGAACGTCGAGGTGTTCCCTGAAATGACCTTCACCTCGACCGGTACCCAGCTCGACGGCGACGCCTACCTGGTCGACGGCGAGCTCAGCCTGCGTGGCGTCACCCGGCCGGTGGTGCTGCGGCTGGAAGTCAATGGATTCGGTGCGGGGTTCGGCGGGACTCAGGTCGCCGGCTTCTCCGCCAGCACGGAGATCAGCCGTGCGGATTTCGGCGTCACCGGCGGCCCGTCGGGCGCGGTGCTCGGGGACAAGGTGAAGATCGAGCTGGAGATCGAGGCCGTCAGCCAGAGCTGACCGTTGCACGTCGCGCCGCCAGGACCTCCACCGTTAATGGTGGAGGTCCTGGCGATTTTGCTTTCATCCTGAACGGTTCGCTGGTCGGGGCTCGGTCGTCTCCGGCTGTCTGTCGCTGCCGGCGCCCGTCGGGACCCAGCTGTTCAAACAAGGGGAAAATAGGGGGGTGGTAAGGGGGAATGACAGCGTGTCGAGCCTCGGGTAGCTTTTTTGTCGGACGTTCCCGAGCTCGGTTCGACTGCTGGCTGTGGTTATTTTTTCCCTGGCGTCGACCGGCAAATTTCCGGTTCTTTCTCGTGAGAAAGTGTGGAAAAGATGGACGGCATTCCGTCGCAGCCGCTGGAGTTTCCTGAGTGGCCGCAGTTCGATGACACCGAGCGCGCAGGTCTCGTCCGCGCGCTCGAGCAGGGCCAGTGGTGGCGGATGGGGGGCGGTGAGGTCGATGCCTTTGAACGCGAGTTCGCCGAGTACCACGGGGCGGACCACGCCCTGGCGGTCACCAACGGCACGCACGCGCTCGAGCTTTCCCTTGAGGTGCTCGGTGTTGGCCCGGGTACCGAGGTCATCGTGCCGGCCTTTACTTTCATCTCGTCCTCCCAGGCGGTGCAGCGGCTCGGGGCCGTCGCGATCCCGGTCGACGTCGACCTCGAGACCTACTGCATCGACGTTGCTGCGGTCGCCGAGGCCATCACGCCGCGAACCCGTGCGATCATGCCCGTGCACATGGCAGGCCAGTTCGCTGACATGGATGCACTCGTCAAGCTGTCGGCCGACGCAGACGTGCCGGTGATCCAGGACGCCGCTCACGCGCATGGAGCCCGCTGGCAGGGCCAGCGGGTGGGCGAGCTCGGCTCGATCGCCGCGTTCAGCTTCCAGAACGGCAAGCTCATGACGGCGGGCGAGGGCGGTGCGGTCACCTTTCCCACCACCGAACAGTACGAGAGCGGCTTCCTGCGGCACTCCTGTGGCCGACCGCGTGGCGACCGGGGCTACTTCCACCGTACGTCCGGCTCGAACTTCCGGCTCAACGAGTTCTCCGCCAGTATCCTGCGCGCCCAACTCGCCCGGCTGGACGGGCAGATCATGACGCGACAGCAGCGCTGGCCGGTGTTGGCGCGCCTGCTCAACGAGATTCCTGGGGTCCTGCCGCAGGCAACGGACAGCCGAGCTGATCGCAATCCCAGGTACATGGCGATGTTCCGGGTCCCAGGCCTGTCGGAGCAGTCGCGCAACGAACTGGTTGACAGGCTGATCGAGGGAGGACTTCCTGCCTTCGCCGTCTTCCGTGCGATATACCGCTGCAGCGGGTTCTGGGAGGTCGGCACCCCGGATATGTCGGTCGACCAGATCGCCGCCCGATGCCCGAACACCGAGGCCATCTACCAGGACGGAATCTGGCTGCATCATCGCACTCTGCTCGGCACCGAGGAACAGATGCACCTCGTCACACAGATTATCGCCGACGCGCTGGCGGCGTTGTGACGCGACCAGTGCGGGTGGCGATGGTCGGCCTGGGCTGGGCGGCTCGGTCGATCTGGTTGCCTCGTCTGTTGTCCCACCCTGCCTTTGAAATCGTGGCGGCGACGGATCCCCACCCTGAGTCCCGTGCCGCCGCCGTGCGGGCCTTTCCCGGAATCGCGCTGTTGCCCGACCTCGACGGCCTGGCCGGAACGGGGGTCGACCTGGCCGTCGTGGCCGTGCCCAACAACCTGCACACCCCTGTGGCCGCCGGACTGCTGGAGCGGGGCATGCCGGTGTTTCTGGAGAAGCCGGTCTGCCTGACCTCGGCGGAGGCCGACCAACTCGCCGCGGCCGAGAAGGCGGGCGGAGCGGTTCTGTTGGCGGGTAGCGCCGCCCGTTACCGCGGTGACATGCTGACGCTCGGCCGGGTGGCGACCGGGCTCGGTGAGATCCGCCACGTGGAGCTGGCCTGGATTCGGGCCCGCGGCATTCCCGCCGGTAGCGGCTGGTTCACCGACCGCCGCCGCTCCGGCGGCGGCGCGCTCATCGATCTCGGGTGGCACCTCCTCGACACGGTGGGGCCCCTGGTCGGGGCAGCCAGTTACGAACAGGTTGTCGGCACGGTCTCGAACGACTTCCTCCGTGCGGGTACCTGGGATGCAGCCTGGCGTGGGGACAAGACCCGACCCGCCTGGGGTGATGTGGAAGACACCGCCCGCGGTTTCCTGGTCGGTACCGGTGGAGTCTCGGTTGCCCTGCATGCCAGCTGGGCCTCCCATCATGCGCTCGACACGACGCTGATCGTGCTGGAGGGCAGTGCTGGCCGGGCTGAGCTGCGCTGCACCTTCGGTTTCAGCCCGAACCGCCAACAGGATTCCGTGCTTTCGGTGACCCGTGCCGGTGTGACAACAATCGTGCCGACTCCGGAGGAATCCGTCGGTGCCGAGTACGACCGCCAGCTCGACCAGCTCGCTGGTGCGCTCAGGGATCCGGCGAGCCGTGGCCTCGCGATCACGGAGGCCCGGGTGACGATCGAGGTCATCGAGCGTTTTTACGCCTCCGCGCGGCGGGCGGCAGGCGCCATCTCTTCGACCACGATCTCTCCGGTGCCGGCGGTCAACGCCGGGCTGTGATCTTTCGACGTGAGGAGTCGCGATGACGGTTGACCGGAGCCGGCTGTTCGGCACGACCGGCCGGCGGGTGTCGGCGATCGTGTTCGACCTCGACGGGGTGCTCGTCGACAGTTTCGATGTGATGCGTCAAGCCTTCACCATCGCCTACGCCGAGACCGTTGGTGACGGTCCCGCACCCTTCGCGGAATACAACAAGCACCTCGGCCGCTATTTTCCGGACATTATGAGAATCATGGGGCTGCCTCTCGAGATGGAACGGCCATTCATCCGCGAAAGTTACCGACTCGCGCATCAGGTCCGGATGTTCGAGGGAATTCCGGAAGCTCTTCGCGCGCTGCGAGCCAGGGGAATTCCACTCGCTGTCGCGACTGGCAAGAGCGGCTCCCGGGCCCGTTCGTTGCTCGATGGCCTGGGTGTCCTCGACCAGTTCGAGCACATCATTGGATCGGACGAGGTGGCGCGGCCCAAGCCCGCGCCGGACATCGTCCTGCGGGCACTGCGTCTGCTCGAGGCCGACGCCGAGGAGACGATCATGATCGGTGACGCGGTGACCGACCTGCGTAGTGCGCGGGCTGCCGGTGTGGCCGCCGTGGCCGCGCTGTGGGCCGGGGTTGACGAGGCGCCGCTGCTGCGGGAGCAGCCGGCCGCCGTGCTCCACCGGATCGCCGACCTGGCCGTTCTGCTGGGCATCGAAGCCAGCCCGACGGACTGCGAGATCGGTCCGCCGACCCCGGCGAGGTAGTCGGCGGATTTGCCGGCAGCGGTCCAGCCCGGCCCAGACGGCACCGGACCGGTGAATCCGACGATTACAGTCGGGCCGGTCCGGTGCCCGTCAGCGAGTTCCCACGGTCGCCTGGCGGAGTCAGACTCCGATACTGCGCGCGTGTCGGAAGAAGTTGTCCGGGTCGTACTTCCTCTTCACCTGGGTCAGCCGACGGTAGTTCTCCTTGTAGTAGGCCGTCTGCCAGTTGGGCAGTGTGTTGCTCGGGAAGTTGACGTACGCGCCGATCGACAGAGGATCGAGTACCTGCGCGCCGCGGTCAGCGAGCGCCGTGGCCGCCGCGATATCGTCGGGACTGGCGGAGCATCCGGCCGCAAATCCGATCACGAACTTCGCGTCCCGGTGTACGAACGCGGTGGCCGAACGGCGTATTGTGGCGGCCTCCCCGCCGAGCGCCATGCAGTGCATGACGCGGTTTTGGCCGGCGCGGCGCTCGACGTTCCAGGCGGACAGGATGGTACCGACCTCGGTCCTGGTGAACGCCCGGGCGAACAGCCGGTGACTTTCACGCATGACCTCTGGGCGCTTGAGCTCCGCTGTCGGAGTCTGGCCGACCCGGTGACACCTCTCGACGGTCAACTGTTCACAGCCGTACACGTGCTGCATCGCCTCGGCGTACGGCAGGTCCTTCACGGTCCTGCTGGTCGGCTGGGCGCCGGCCTGTGCGGCGATGTCGTTCACAGCATTCTCGGTCCCTTCCACCGAACCGTAGTAGGCACCAGTGATCACCACGATTGGGACCGCCTGCGGGGCGGCGTCCGGCAGGACAAGGATGCACTGGGAAGCCAGAGAATTGGGAGCCCCGAGCATCTTGCGCTGCCAGGCCATGAAGACGTCCTCGGCGTGGTCCCACGCCCAGGTCGTGAGAAAGAAGGTCATGCGGGGCGCGTCGACTGGCCGGACCTCGAAGTTCGTGACGATCCCGAAACTGCCGCCACCGCCACGCAGCCCCCAGAACAGGTCCGGCTCGCTGTGCTCAGAGGCGCGCACGACCCGGCCGTCGGCCAGCACGACCTGGGCCGAGACCAGCCGGTCGCTGGCCAGGCCGAACCTGCGTGTCTGGTGACCGATGCCGCCGCCGGTAAGGTACCCGCCGGGCGACACGGTTGGGCAGGTGCCGGTGGCGATCTGCTTGTTGTACGGGCGCAGTGCGGTGACCGCGTCGATCGACTTCGCGCCCGGGCCGACGTTCACCGTCCTGCCGGAGGGTGTCGCGTGGTTGATCCGGGACAGGTCGACGACCAGGCCATCGCCGGTCGACCAGCCGCCCGCGCTGTGCCCGCCGCTGCGGACGTGTAGCGGAATGCCGGCCTCGCGCGCGAACCGTACACAGTTGCGTACGTCATCCGCGTTCTCGCAGTACGCGACGGCCAGGGGGTTGATGGCGTCGTAGGAGGCAATGTAGATCTGCTTCGCGAGGTTGTAACCCTGGTCTGATGGCAGGACCAGGTCGCCGGACAACCATGATCGCAGACCTTGTATGTTCGCCGCCGGGCTGGCCGCGGCGGCGCTGTAGACCGGCGCGCCGACGGCGCCGGCAGAGGCTGCGGCGAGAACGAAGCCGCCACCTGTCCGCAGAAGTGACCGTCTGTTGAGCATCGTCGCTGGGATGCCTTCCTCGAAACAAATCGCTGATCCGGCTGGGGCGGGCGGAGTTTCGCGGGCCGAGTATTCGACATGCCGGAAAATGGGACGAGACGAGGCTACAGACGGAACTGGGGAAGCGACCCCCTAAGAACCCCCTGGCCATCCCGGAGGGAAATCACGAAAACCCCTTCCGGTCTTGGGTTGGTGTTCGTCGTCGCTCTTCTGCGCCATGCATGGGATGCCGGAACTCGGACACCGGCGTTAATTCGGGGACTGGGCGGGGCCGCCGTTTCCGGTCACTCCGCGGAGTCGACGCAGGACCCCGGGGTCGCTCGAGTCCAACGACGGAGGTGGTCCATGGGGATCCATCGCATGAGGGTCCGCTGAGGGTCCTTGGACGGTGGACATCGACCCGCGCCGGCGCCGGTCAGGCCCAGCTGCGGCCGAGGCTGCGATCGGCATCGGGCGCAGCATGGGGGAAGCGGTCCAGCTGAGCCACCAGCCGCTGGTGCTCGCCGGCCCGTCGGTCCAGCGGGTGGCCGGGCTGTCGCGGATCTCCGGCCGGGACACGATCTCGCTCAGGGGTGTCTCACCCGAGCCTGAAGCCCGCCACTCCATCATGTCGGCCGCGCAACGTCGCGAAGGCGCCCGCGTCCGCTCCCAACGCCGACGACACGGGGATGCCGCCGATCACAGACCGCCTGACCAGTCCGGGAAGGACCGCGGTCAGTGTGCTATCAGAGGGTGATGGGGAGCTTTTCGTAGCCACGGACCGTGCTGGTGTGTAGCCGCACGGCGCGGTCGTGGTCGACGTCCCATTCGGGGAAGTGGCGCAGGGTCTCCTGCAGCGCGACCCGCCCCTCGAGTCGGGCGAGGGAGGCGCCGAGGCAGAAGTGCACGCCGTGGCCGAAGGAGACATGGCTGTCGAACCGGCGGTGGATGTCGAACCGGTCGGCGTCGGGGTACTTCCGTTCGTCCCGGCCGGCCGAGCCGGTGAGCAGCAGGACCTTCGACTTGGCGGGGAGGACCGTGCCGTGCAGCTCCACCTCCCTGGTCAGCACCCGGCCCTGCACCGGGGACGGCGCCTCGTAGCGCAGCAGCTCCTCGATCGTGTTGCCGATCAGTGACGGGTCGGCGGCGATCTCGGCGCGCTGGTCGGGGTGCGCGGCCAGGACGAAACCCGCCCAGCCGAGCAGCCGGGCGACCGTCTCGGTGCCGGCGCTGACGAGCAGGTTCGTGAAGTCGGCGGCCTCCTGCGTGGTGAGGCGCCGGGAGCCGGTTTCGCTCTTGACCTCCGCCTCGACCAGAGCGGTCATCATGTCGTCGCGGGGCTGGCGGCGGCGGAGCTCGATCTGCTCGCTCCAGTAGGTGTGCAGCCTGATCTGGGCGCCGAACGAGATGTCGTTGATCATCCCGGCGCCTTCCTCGAGGTGGAAGGTCTGGTCGATGAGCTGGCGGACGTCCTCGCGGTCCGCAGGGTCGACCCCGATCAGCTCGGAGATGACCTTGGACGGGAGCTGGGCCGCGAAGTCCTGCACGTAGTCGAACCCGCTCCCGCCCACCTGCGGGTCGAGCATCTCGGCGCACAGGGCCCGGATGGAGTCCTCGAGCGCCGAGATCCGCCGGGGGGTGAACGCCCGGGAGACCAGGGTGCGCAGCTCGGTGTGCGTCGGCGGGTCGATGAAGATGATGAGCCCGGTCTGCATCGGCTCCGGCGACATGATCTCCAGGACGGTGCCGTGCGCCGAGCTGTAGGTCGCCGGATCCCGGTGGGCGGCCTCGACGTCGGCGTGCCGCGACAGTGCGAAGAAGTCGAGCCTGTCGTTGCGGTACACCGGCGCCTCGTCGCGCATCCGGCGCCACACGTCGTATGGCGCAAGGTGGATCACCTTGTCGAACGGATCCCAGCTTAGTTCCGTCATGACCGTGACTATGTCATAACTGGTACGGCTTTGATCCGTCCGCAACGTGCCTCTTGGTGCCGCTCTGTCCCGGTGCTGCGTCGTTACGTCTCCGTGCTGCGCCGATGGGCTCCTGCGCTGCGCTGATGGGTTCCGGCGCGGCTCACACGTCGTCGCGCTGGAGGAGCAGTACGCCGGACGGCGTGCCGCCGCCGGAGGTGACCACGGCCGTCCGCGCGTCGGCGACCTGCCGCTCGCCGGCCTCGTGGCGAAGCTGGGTGATCGCCTCGTAGAAGAACCCGTACCCGTGGGTGCGGCCCTCGGAGAGCTGGCCGCCGTGCGGGTTGACGGGCAGCTCGCCGTCGATCGCGATCCGCCGGCCCTGGTCCAGCCAGTCCTTGGCCTCGCCGATGCCGCAGAATCCCAGCGCCTCGATCCAGGAGATCGCGTTGAAGGTGAAGCCGTCGTAGACCAGGGCCAGGTCGACATCCGAGGGGCGCATGTCCGTTCTGGTCCACAGATGCGAGGACTGGCCCAGCACCTGCGGCTCGTGCGTGATGATGCCCTGGTCCCAGGAGACCCGCTCGAGGATCTGCGTCCCGACCGCCTCGACGCGGATGGCCGGCTTCGGCAGGTCGCCGGCCACCGAGGCGTCGGAGACGATGACCGCGATCGACGCGTCGCACGGGACGTCGCAGTCGTAGAGCCCGAACGGCGTCGTGATGGGCCGCGCCGACATGTAGTCGTCGAGGGTCAGCGGCTCCCGGTAGATGGCCGCCGGGTTGCGCGCCGCGCCGGCCCGGCCGTTGAGGGCGATCGCGGCGAGCATCTCCCGATCGGCGCCGTAACGGTGGAAGTACTGGTTGGCGTTCATGGCGATCCAGTTCGCCGCCGACAGCGCCCCGAACGGCGCGCGCCACAGCGAGGACGGGTTGGAGACCCGCGCGGGCGCCTGGCCCAGGCCGAGCGCCCGGTAGGTGGACTCCCACACCGTCCGGAAGCACAGGACGTGCCGGCACAGGCCCGAGGCGACGGCCATCATCGCGGTGATGACCGACCCACCCGGGCCGGGCAGGTCGCCGCCGCCGTTCGTCCAGGTCGGGTGGATGCGCAGCGCCTCCTCGACGGCGCTCACCCCGCCCTCGCTCATCCCCGCCGCGCCGGCCCCCGGGTAGGTGGAGAGCCCGTCGATGTCCTCCAGTCGCAGACCGGCGTCCTCGACCGCCTTGAGGCAGGCGTCGACGGTCAGTGACAGCGGGTCGACCATGAGTCGGCGCCCCATCGCCGAGCGCCCGATGCCGGAGAGGACCACGCGGTGCTCGAAGCGGTCCGAGCTCAGCGGCGCGCGGGGGGTGGGCAGGTTCGGCTCACCGACGCGGTCGGTCGGGTCGGTCGTGCCGGTCGGCTCGAACAGGGCGAGCCAGACGTCCTCGTGCTGCTCGAACCGGACGTCGACCTCCTGGCCGATGTGCACGTCCTTCGGCTCGCAGCCGATGATGTTCGTGGTCAGCCGGACGCTGGCGTCCTCCACCAGGGCCACGTTGGCGATCACGTACGGCGGCTTCATCGCCGGTGACCACTGCTGCGCGTTCACCGTGAACCCGACGACCGTGGCCCGGCCGGACACCGCCGTCGGCGCCCAGTTGCGGCTGCGGCACTTCGGGCAGATCGGCACCGGCGGGTGAACGAGCTGCCCGCAGTCGGAACAGCCCTGCACCCGCAGGGTGCCGTCGGCGCCGGAGGTCCAGAACCACTCGGTGGCGGGGGTGAGCTCGGGGAGTGGGCGCATCGCTGCTGGTCGTCCTCTCTGTGCCACGGCCGTCAGCGGGCCGGGGCCGTCTGTGTGCCGCGGCCGGCCGCGGCCGGGAATGTCCTGGTCACGGCGTAGACAGCGAGCCGGTCGCCGTCTCCGGAGTCCCGGACCTCGACCTTGCCGAGGCCGCCGGGTCCCACGGTCGCCGTCGCAACGGCGGGGCCGGTTCGCACCGGCCGCAGGTAGCGCAACGCCAGGACCGAAAGGCTGGTGGGGCCCGCGGCGAGGGACAGCGCGGCCTCCTCGGCCGCCAGGGCGATCAGCCCGCCGTTGAGGCTGCGGGACGCGTTCAGCCCGTCGTGCCCGTGCGCCAGCACGGCGACGCCCGGCTCGCGGATCTCGCACCGCGCGCGCTCGGCGAAGGGGACCCGCAGCCGACCGCGCTGCACGGGCAGCTCCCGGCGCCGCAGCATCTCCGGGTCCATCAGCATCGCCGGGTCGGGGGCCGCCATGAACGAGGCTACGCCGGCGGCGATGCCGCGGCCGTCGGCGCCGGTCAGCTCGATCTCGATGACCGCGACCGACTGGCCTTTCTTCACCAGGCGCCCGGCGGCGTCGACCCGCTCGAGCTCCCGCAGCGGTTCGTGGACGTGGATGTCGAGGTCGAGGGTGACCGGGACACGCGGCTGGAGGAAGTCCAGCACCATGTATCCCGCGACGATGTCCGCCCAGGTGGCGAGGATCGACGTGCGGATGCTGGTCGTACCGGGCACGAACATCTCGGGAACGACGGCCGCGGACCCGTGGAGCTCGTCGCCCACGCGGGTCGTCTGGAATCCGAGCTCGTTGATGATGTGCGCGTCCGGCAGCCGCTCGTCACTGTTCGTGGTTGTCATTCCACCCTGTTCCGGGAAGGAGCCCCCGTGTTACCGCCGTCCCGCCGGGGGCGGTCAGCGACCGTGCCGGGTGCCGGCACCCGGCACCCGGCACGGTCATGCGTCGGGCCTAGCGGCCGGAGAGGAACCGGACGATGGGTGTGGCCGGGGGGAAGACCTCGGTGAGGCCGGCGGAGAAGTACCCCGAGTCGGTGACGATGGTGATGCCGTTGATGGCGGAGGCGGCGTCGCTGACCAGGAACAGCAGCGGGTAGGCCTGCTCCAGCGAGGTCGCGGCCTCGATGCCCAGCTCGGCCCGGTAGTCGGCGCCGAAGCCGAGCCAGGTCTCCTTGTTCGTCTGGGCGAGGGGGGTGTCGGTGGGGCCGGGGCAGATCGCGTTGATGCGGATGCCCTGCTTGAGCAGGGGCATCGCCTGGGTGGCGACGTAGGCGCAGACGGCCTGCTTGCTCCACATGTAGTCGGCCTTGCCGTTTTCGACGGCCCACTTCGTGGCTTCGTCGAAGTCGGTGATGGCGAGGTATTCCTTGAGGACCGGGAGGTTGGCTTCCCAGCCGAGGCCGGCGGCGGAGGAGATGAAGCCGATCGCGGAGCCGCGGGGCAGCAGGCCGCCGGCCAGCAGGCGGTCGATGAGGTG
>NZ_JALKFY010000658.1:0-13474 GCF_023242985.1 Frankia sp. Mgl5
TGTCGCGCTGTCGGGCACCGCGCGGTTGGTCGCACCCTCGGACGGGGCCACCGACGAGCACGATCGGCCGGGCGCGGGGGGGGCGCCGGGGGGGGGGGGGGGGGCGCCGCCGCCCCGCCGCCGCCGGCCGCCGCCGCTCCGGTCGGCAGGACGAACGGGGCTAGCAGGGGGAGTCGCAGGCCGATCAGGGTCCGCCCGCCGGGCACGCGGTCGACGATCACGGCGAGCCGCCGTGACGACAGGCGGGCGGCGAGCACCTCCCGGCGAGCCCCCGGCCCGAGGCGGTCGTGGACGGTGGCGGCGAAGCCCAACGCGTCAGCGCGGGTTCCGGCCGGTGGACGGGTTCTGGCGAACTCCGCGAACCGGCTCGCGAAGTCGCTCGTCGCGGCGAGCTCGGGCCAGCACCGGGCGACCGCCGCGCGCCGCTTGTCGATCAGCGTCCCGCGGACCGCCTCGAACCGTTCCGGATCGAACCCGTCGCCGGGACCGTGGCCGCTCACCAGATCGGTGACCATCGTCACCTGCCGTTCCTCGAGCGTCACCGGTGTCTCCCTGAGCGCCACCGCTCTTTGTCTGAGCGTCACCGGTCTTTGCCCGAACTCCGCGGCCGGCTGCCGTCCCGCCGGCCGTCCCGGGCCCGGCCCGAGAGCGGCGGCGTGGACGGCATCGAGCTCCTCGTGGATCTCGGGCGCGCGGGGGTAGTTCCCGTCCCGCTCGAGCAGGACGGCGGGGACCCCTGACCAGCGCGCCGCGGCCTCGCCCACCAGGGCCAGGACCTCCGGCGCCACCGGATGAAGGTGGGTGTCGAAGTAGATCCCGTTCGCCACCCGTCCCCCGGCGACATGGGCGTACGCCACCCGCTCCCAGGGCAGCGCGTCGAGGAACTGCAGCGGGTCGATGCCGTGGTTCAGCGCGTCCCCGTGCAGGTTGGCGACGTCCACGAGCAGCAGCGCGCCGGTGCGGTCGGCGAGCTCGGTCAGGAACGCGGCCGGGTCCAGCTCATCGTCCGGCCAGGCGAGCACGCTCGCCGCGTTCTCCAGTGCCAGTGGGACGGGCAGTTCGGCCCGCAGGTCGGCGATGTTGCGGGCCAGCACGCCCAGCGCCTCCCGGGTGCGCGGGACGCCGAGCAGATGCCCGGCCTCGACTCCCCCCGCCCGGACGAAGGCGACGTGCTCGCTGACCAGGGGTGAGCCCAGCTGTTCGGCGACCGCGGCCAGCCACGCCACCCGGGACGGGTCGAGCGGCTCGGTGCCGCCGAGGGAGAGCCTGGTGCCGTGCGGGACGACCGGCACGCCGAGTCCGGTGAGTGTCGGCGGCAGCGGCGCCCCGGGGCGCATGAACTCCGCGATCACCTCCACGAAACCCAGGTCGGACCGCTCGGCGAGGACGGCGCCGAGTTCGGGACGCCAGCCGGCGCCGAGCCCCGCCAGCGCCCCAGTCGCGCCGACCGCCGCAGCCGCGCCGGTCGGGCCGGTCGGGCTCGCCACGCAGGCCGAGTCGGTCTCGCTGGTCGCGCTGGCCGTAGGCCGCCGCGACAGCGGGGCGTCTCGGATCGGAGTCCCGGTGGCTGCGATCCGGTCAGCCACCGCCGCAACCTCCACCTCCGCAACCTCCACCTCCGCAACCTCCACCCCCGCAACCTCCACCCCCGCAACCACCTCCGCCATGCCCACCGCCTCCGCATCCACCGCCGTGTCCGCCGCCCCAACCGCCCCAGCTGTGCCCGCCGCTCCAGCCGTCCCCGCCGCCGTGGTGCGAGTCGTCCCCGCCGAAGGCGAACCAGCCGGCGATTCCACCGAACGCGCTGTCGCCCGAGTGTGTCGGGCCGGTGTGCCCGCGCGCCGAGTCGCCCCGGCCACCGATGCGGACGTCCTGGGGTCGGGGTCCGACCCCCAGCCGGTTCGCGACGGTGGCGTCGGCCCGCCACAGGGCCGCCGGCCCGAACAGCGCGACCGCGACGGCACGCTGGCCGGGTACGCCTCCGTCCGCGTATCCGGCGAAGCGGGCCCTGGCGGTCTCGACGAGCCGGCGGCCGTCCCGTGTCGCCGGCGCCGGCCCGGCCAGGAGGATCACGGCCACCGCGCCGATGAGCGCCACCGACGCGACGAGTCCCGGCGCGCCCGCGCCGTCGGCGAGCAGCGCGAGAGCGGCGACGGCGATGGCCAGCGGCACCAACAGTCGCACGAGGTTCAGCAGGCCGACCAGGCCGGCGGACGGGACGTAACCGGCGGCGGCCAGGCGCGCTTGCGCGGCCCGCAGCTCGGGACCGTTGGCGAGCGGCTGGAGAATTCCGCGGACGCTCGGCTGGCCGGCGGCCGCGATCAGCCGGTGCGCGCTCGCGGCGAGCGGCGTGCTCCCCGCCGGGAGCGGACCCGACACGCCGAGCCGCCAGGTCAGCGGGATGCAGATCGCGCCGGCCTCGTAGAGGCCCACGAGAGCGGTCAGGGCGGCCCGTTTCGGCCCGGCGGCGACCAGCGCCAGGTCCTCGGCCGGAACCGCCCGCGGATCGGGCTCCCCGGTGGCGCGGCCCCGCACCGCCCTCGCGCGCAGCGCCACCACGGCGGCGACGGCGGCAAGCACCGTGAGCAGGTAACCGAGTGAGATCGCCATCGTCACTCCCATCCTGGGTCGTCCCGACGCCGGGATGGTGGCACCCCGGCCCGGGGGCCGACTGTCAGGTGACTGACGGTTTGTTGTCGAACTCTCAACGCGAGCGGTTCCCGGACGGCCGGGCGACGGCACGAGGCGGACGGACCGGACGGGTGAGTTGGCCCGGGCGGGCGAGGCGGGCGGGCGGGGCCACCTGGCCTGATTGGGAGCGCGCGCTACGGGCGGCGAACCGGCAGGTGCCTTCTCGTGATCCGGGGGCGGTGGCGGCCCGCATGACCGGCGGGGCGATGTGACGATCGGGGTGGACGGCCATGGCTGCCCACCCCGACCCGCCTCCGGAACGCCGTTGTCCGGAATGGCGCTGGGACCAGTGTGCCCACAGTGGTCCCCCGGGGCGTCAACCGTCGCTCAACGGGCAGGTAGGGCCCTGTCCCAAGGAGGTTCTCGATGGCGGAAACACGGTGAGAGCGCTGCGTGCGGTCGGCGGCGCGCTCGGTAAACCCTTGTATCTTCATAGGGTCATGTGTATAAAGTTGCAGTCATGGGAGTGACTGCGGCGGTGGCGGGTGCGAGCGGGTACGGCGGCGGCGAGCTGCTGAGGCTGCTGCTCGGCCATCCAGGCATCGAGATCGGCGACCTGGCGGCGAACACCTCCGCCGGGGTGGAGGTGACCGACGTCCACCCGCACCTGCCCGACCTGGCCGGCCGCGTCTTCGTCGACGCCGCCGCACTGGCGGAGACCACCGCCGACATCGTGTTCCTGGCGCTTCCGCACGGGCAGTCGGCCGCGGTCGCCGCGACCCTCCCGGCCGGGGTCCGCATCGTCGACCTCGGCGCGGACCATCGCCTCCACGACCCGCAGGCATGGCGCCGGGCATACGGCGGGGAGCACGCCGGCACCTGGACGTACGGAATGCCCGAGCTGCCCGGGGCGCGGGAGGAGATCCGGGTCAGTAACCGGGTCGCCGCGCCCGGGTGCTATCCGACCGCGGTG
Organism: Frankia sp. Mgl5; assembly: GCF_023242985.1. Lineage (NCBI taxonomy): Bacteria > Bacillati > Actinomycetota > Actinomycetes > Frankiales > Frankiaceae > Frankia > Frankia sp. Mgl5. The sequence goes on from NZ_JALKFY010000658.1 coordinate 3,605, forward strand.
AGCCTCGCGCTGGTCCCGCTGGTCGCGGCGGGTGCGGTCGACCCGTCCGACATCGTCGTGGTCGCGGCGAGCGGGACATCCGGCGCCGGCCGGGCGGCGAAGGCCAACCTGCTCGGCAGCGAGGTCATGGGCGACATGACCGCGTACAAGGTCGGCACCCACCAGCACCGTCCCGAGATCGTCCAGACGCTCACCCGGTACGCCCGCTCGCCGGTGTCGCTGTCGTTCACCCCCGTGCTCGCGCCGATGCCCCGCGGCATCCTGGCGACCTGCACCGCCCGGCCCGCCGCCGACCTCGCCGCCGGTGACGACCTGGGGACGGGCCTCGGCGCCGACGCCGACACGATCACCGGCATCCTGCGCGCCTTCTACGACGACGAGCCGTTCGTGCGCGTGCTGCCGCCCGGGCGGTGGCCGCGCACGTCGTCGACGCTCGGCAGCAACTGCATCCACCTGCAGGCGACGGTGGACGACGAGGCGGGCCGGGTGGTCGTCGTCGCCGCGATCGACAACCTCACCAAGGGAGCCGCCGGCCAGGCGGTCCAGTGCGCCAACCTCATGCTCGGCCAGCCGGAGACCACCGGTCTGAGCGTTCAGGGCCTCGCGCCGTGACCGCCCCGGTGGCAGCGAGGGCCCTGCCAGCTAGGGAAGGGGAGCAACAGTGAGCGTCACCGCCGCCCGGGGGTTCCGGGCCGCCGGCGCCGCCGCCGGGCTGAAACCGTCCGGGCGTCCGGACGTCGCCCTCGTCGTCAACGACGGTCCCGCCGACGCCGCCGCGGGCGTGTTCACCCGCAACCGTGTGCAGGCCGCGCCCGTGCTGTGGACCCGTCAGGTGCTGACCACCGGCCGGCTGCGCGCTGTCGTGCTCAACTCCGGCGGGGCCAACGCCTGCACCGGCCCGGCGGGGTTCGCCGACACCCACGCGACCGCCGAGCACGTCGGCGCGGCGCTCGGGATCGGCGCCGGTGAGGTCGCGGTCTGCTCCACCGGGCTGATCGGCGTGCGGCTGCCGATGGATCTGCTGCTCCCCGGCGTCGCCCAGGCCGTCGGGGCACTCTCGCCGACCGGCGGTGACGCCGCGGCCGAGGCGATCCGCACCACGGACACCGTCGCCAAGCAGGCGGTGCGCACCAGCACGTCCGGCGCGGCCGGTGACGGTGTCGTCACGGTCGGCGGCATGGGTAAGGGCGCGGCGATGCTCGCGCCGTCGCTGGCGACGATGCTCGTCGTCGTCACCACCGACGCCGTCGCCGACAGCGCCACGCTGGACCGGGTGGTCCGGGAGGCGTGCCGGACGACGTTCGAGCGCGTCGACTCCGACGGCTGCCTGTCGACGAACGACACGGTGCTGCTGCTCGCCTCGGGCGCGTCCGGGCGGTCCCTGCCCGAGGCGGAGCTGACCGAGCTGGTCACCGCCGTCTGTGACGACCTGGCCGGCCAGATGCTCGGCGACGCCGAGGGATCCACCAAGACGATCTCCATCACGGTCACCGGCGCGGCCTCGGAGGCGGACGCCCTCGAGGTCGGCCGCTCGGTGGCCCGCAACAACCTGCTCAAGTGCGCGCTCTACGGCAAGGACCCGAACTGGGGTCGGGTGCTCGCGGCGATCGGTACGACGTCCGCGGCCTTCGAGCCCGACCGCCTCGACGTGACCATGAACGGCATCCAGGTGTGCCGCGGCGGCGCGCCGGGTGAGCCGCGGGAACTGGTCGACCTCGGCGGGCGGGAGATCAGCATCGTCGCCGACCTGCACGCCGGCGACGTCGAGCTCACCGTGCGCACGAATGACCTCACTGACGGCTACGTCTACGAGAACTCGGCGTACTCGACATGAGCGCGGACACGAACCCGGTGAAGTCCGTGGGGTGGGCCGGAGCGAACATCCCCGCGCCGCCACGCGGACCGGCGGCAACCGCCCGCGGGCATTCCGCGCTGGCCAAGACCACCGTGCTCATCGAGGCGCTGCCCTGGCTGTCCCGCTTCCACGGCGCCACCATGGTGATCAAATACGGCGGGAACGCGATGACCCGCCCGGAACTGCGCGAGGCGTTCGCCGCGGACATCGTCTTCCTGCGCTACGCCGGCATCCGCGTCGTCGTCGTGCACGGCGGAGGCCCGCAGATCACCGCCCACCTGGAGCGGCTCGGGGTGCGCTCGGAGTTCGTCGGCGGCCTGCGGGTCACCACCCCGGAGACCATGGAGGTCGTCCGGATGGTCCTCGTCGGCCAGGTCAACCGGGACGTCGTCGGGATGATCAACAACCACGGGCCGTTCGCCGTCGGCCTGTCGGGGGAGGACGCCAACCTGTTCACCGCCCGGCGCCGCCCGGCGATGGTGGACGGCCGCCCGGTCGACGTCGGTCTGGTCGGCGACGTCGTCGACGTCCAGCCGGAGACCGTCAACGCCCTGCTCGACTCGGGCAAGGTGCCGGTGGTGGCCTCGGTGGCCCGCGGCCTCGACGGCGGCGTCTACAACGTCAACGCGGACACCGCGGCGGCGGTGCTGGCGCTCTCGCTGGGTGCGGCCAAGCTTGTCGTACTCACCGACGTGGAGGGCCTCTACGCCGACTGGCCGGCGAGCGACGAGGTGATCAGTGAGCTGACCGTCGGCGAGCTCGAGCGGCTCCTGCCCACCCTGTCGTCGGGCATGATCCCGAAGATGGAGGCCTGCCTGCGTGCCGTCTCCGGCGGCGTCCCCCAGGCACACGTGCTCGACGGGCGGGTCGCGCACGCGCTGCTCCTCGAGATCTTCACCGACGAGGGCATCGGGACGCTGATTCGCGCCGACCCACCCGCCGCCGCCGGCACCGTCGCGGTCGAGGGCGCCGTCACGGCAACCACCAGTTCCAGCGCGGGCGACCCGGCAACAGCGGACATCATCGGGGGAGGATCGTGAACGCCGATCTGCTCGACCGGCGCGACGCCGTCATCATGGCCACCTACGGCCGTCCCTCCATCGCCCTGACCCGCGGGTCCGGCGCGCACGTGTGGGACGCCGACGGCCGCGAGTACGTGGACCTGATCGCCGGGGTGGCGGTGAGCGTCCTGGGTCACTGCCACCCGGCGGTGCGCGCGGCGGTAGTCGCACAGCTCGACACCCTGGGCCACACGTCCAACCTGTACGTGAACACCCCGCAGCTCCTGCTCGCCGAACGCCTGATCGAGCTGCTGGGCGTGGACGGCCGGGCCTTCTTCTGCAACTCGGGCGCCGAGGCGAACGAGACCGCGATCAAGATCAGCCGACGGACCGGCCGCTCGGAGATCATCGCGGCCGAGGGGGCCTTCCACGGCCGGACCATGGGCGCCCTGTCGATCACCGGCCAGCCCGGGAAGCGGGCGCCGTTCGAGCCGCTGCTGCCGGGCGTGCGCTTCGTCCCGCACGGCGACGCCGACGCGCTGGCCGCCGCGGTCAGCGAGCGGACCGCCGCCGTCTTCCTGGAGCCGACCCTGGGCGAGGCCGGGGTGATCCCGTCGCCGCCCGGCTACCTGGCCGCCGCCCGCGCCGCCTGCGACGCACACGGCGCGCTGCTCGTGTTCGACGAGGTCCAGAGCGGCATCGGCCGCACCGGCGCGTGGTTCGCCCACCAGACCGAGGGCGTCATCCCGGACGTGATCACCCTGGCCAAGGGCCTCGGCGGCGGCCTGCCCATCGGGGTCTGCATCGGGATCGGCGCTGCCGGTCACCTGCTGCGTCCCGGTGACCACGGCAGCACCTTCGGTGGCGGGCCGGTGGTGTGCTCGGCCGCCCTCGCCGTGCTCGACACGATCGTGGCCGAGGGCCTGCTCGAGCACGCGGTGGTGCTCGGCGGCGCACTGCGCGACGGCATCGTCGCCGCGGGCGCGGCCGGGGTCACCGGGGTGCGCGGCGTCGGGCTGTGGCTCGCGATCGAGCTCGACGCCCCGTTCGCGCCCGAGGTGGAGACCGCCGCCCGCGAGGCCGGTTTCCTGGTGAACGCGGTCGCGGCGAACGCCGTCCGCCTCGCGCCGCCGCTCGTGCTCACCCCGGCGGACGTCGACGCGTTCGTCGCCGCGCTGCCCGGCATCGCCGACCGGGCGCGGGAGACCCACGCCCAGGGGGACAGGACCGCGGCGACCGGCCCGAAGAAGTCGGACGAAGGATCTAAGGTCAGCGCATGACGGCCCGACACTTCCTGCTCGACACCGACCTGACCTCGTCCGAGCAGGCCGCACTGCTGGATCTCGCCGACCAGCTCAAGGCGACGCGCCGCGACCGGAGGCCCGCCCGCCGCCCGCTCGAGGGCCGCTCGGTCGCGCTGATCTTCGAAAAGCCGTCGACCCGGACGAGGCTGTCCTTCGACGTTGCGGTGGCCGAGCTCGGCGGGCACCCGATCGTGATCGACTCCGGCTCCTCCCAGCTCGGCCGCGGCGAGACCATCGAGGACACCGCAGCCGTCCTGAGCCGCTACGTCGACGCCATCGTCATCCGCACCTTCGCCCAGGACAGGGTCGACCGGATGGCGGCGGCGGCCACCGTGCCCGTCATCAACGCGCTCTCCGACCACACCCACCCCTGCCAGGCGCTCGCCGACCTGCAGACCATCCGGGAGATCCGCGGCCGGCTCGCCGGCGTGACCCTGGCGTACCTGGGCGACGGCAACAACGTCGCCCACTCGCTGCTGCTCGCCGGCGCACTCGCCGGGCTGCGGGTCCACATCGCCTCGCCGCCGGGCTACGAGCCGATCGAGCAGGTCGTGCGGCACGCCAACGAGATCGGTGCGGTCACCGGCGGTGAGGCCCTGGTGATGCACGACGCGCTCGAGGCCGCGGCCGGCGCGGACGTGCTCTACACCGACGTCTGGGCGTCGATGGGGCAGGACACCGAGTCCGACAGCCGGGCGCTGGTCTTCCAGCCCTACCGCCTCGACGAGAAGGTCGTCGAGGCGGCCCGCCCGGACGCGATCGTCATGCACTGCCTGCCCGCGCACCGGGAGATGGAGATCTCCGCGGCTGTGCTCGACGGGCCGCGTTCCGTGGTGTTCGACCAGGCGGAGAACCGGCTGCACGCGCAGAAGGCCCTGCTGTCGTTCCTGCTGGACGAGACCGCGGCGGGTGTCGGTTCCCGATGACCATCCGCTCGGCCGCGCCGCTGACGAAACACGCCCGGCAGGCCCGCCTCGCCGCGCTGATCGCGGCGCGGTCGGTACGGTCGCAGGCGGAGCTCGCGCGTCTGCTTGCCGAGGAAGGCGTGCAGGTCACCCAGGCCACCCTGTCCCGCGATCTGGAGGACATCGGCGCGACGAAGGTCCGCGGGGCCAACGGTGCGCTCGTGTACTCGGTCGACGTGAACCTGGCGCCGGCCGAGACGGTGCGCATCCCGCTGGCCCGGCTCTGCGAGGAGCTTCTCGTCTCGGCCGAGGCCAACGGCGACCTCGTCGTGCTGCGTACCCCGCCGGGGGCCGCGCAGCTGTTCGCCTCCGCGCTCGACCGGGCGGCCCTGCCGGAGGTGATGGGAACCATCGCCGGTGACGACACCGTCCTGGTGGTCTGCCGCGCGGGGCCCACCGGCCCCGGTGGGCCAGCGTTCGCCGGCCGGTTGCTGTCGCTGGCCGACGGCGTCGCACGGGTGGCGGTCCCACCCGGAACGGGCGGGCATCCCGGCATCGGCGCGGGTACCGGCGCGGGCGCCGGCTGAGGACCAGGCGGGGCAGACCTCCCGTCCACCGGCGTCATGAACGACCACGTGAACCGAGAATCAACTAAGGAGTGACTCCGTGACCGAACGCGTCGTGCTTGCCTACTCGGGCGGCCTCGACACGTCCGTGGCCATCGGCTGGATCGGTGCCGAGACCGGCGCCGAGGTCATCGCCCTGGCCGTCGACGTGGGCCAGGGCGGCGAGGACCTCGAGGCGATCCGCCAGCGCGCCTTCGCCTGCGGCGCGGTCGAGTCGATCGTCGTCGACGCCCGCGAGGAGTTCGCGGCATCCTTCGTCGCCCCGGCGATCCGCGCCAACGCCCTGTACATGGACCGCTACCCGCTCATCTCCTCGCTGTCCCGGCCGATCATCGTGAAGCACCTGGTCGAAGCCGCCAAACAGCACGGGGCGGACGCGATCTCGCACGGCTGTACGGGCAAGGGCAACGACCAGGTCCGCTTCGAGGTCGGCGTGATGGCGCTGGCCCCGGGTCTGCGCGTGCTGGCCCCGGTGCGCGACTCGGGCATGACCCGGGACAAGGCGATCGCCTTCGCCGAGGAGCGTGGCCTGCCGATCGACGTCTCGAAGAAGTCCCCGTACTCGATCGACCAGAACCTGTGGGGCCGCACGGCCGAGTGCGGGGTCCTCGAGGACCCGTGGGCGCAGCCGCCGGAGGACGTCTTCGTCTACACGGCCGACCCGACGGTCTCCCGGCCGTCCGACGAGGTCACGATCTCGTTCACCGACGGCCTGCCGACCGGGCTGGACGGGCGGGCACTGTCGCTGGTGGACCTCGTCGCCGAGCTCAACACCCGGGCGGGTGCCCAGGGCGTCGGTCGCATCGACATGATCGAGGACCGGCTCGTCGGCATCAAGAGCCGGGAGATCTACGAGTGCCCGGCGGCGATCACGCTGCTGACCGCGCACCGTGACCTGGAGGACCTCACCCTCGAGCGGGACGTCGCCCGGTTCAAGCGGGGCATCGACCAGCGCTGGGGCGAAATCGTCTATGACGGGCTGTGGTTCTCGCCGCTGCGGGCAGCCCTCGACGCCTTCGTGGACTCGGCCAGCGTCGGTGTCACCGGCGACGTCCGGATCCGGCTGGCGGGCGGCGTCGCCCAGGTCGTGGGCCGTCGCAGCCCGGGCAGTCTCTACGACCACGCGCTGGCCACCTACGATGCCGGCGACCAGTTCGACCAGACCGACGCGCGGGGATTCATCGAGCTGTGGGGCCTGCCCACCAAGGTCTGGGCGGCCCGCGAACAGCGGCTCAACCCGTGACGTCGATCCGGTCGGTGGCGACTGGGAGTCACCCAGCGGCCGACGAGGAGCAGGAACGGATGGATCCCGAACGGGCACAGGGCGACGCCGCGCGCACGGACGCGGCGCGCACGGACACCGCCGACGACACCGACGGAGAGGACACCGGGGGGCACGCCGGCGCGGGTGGGCAGGCGGACGCCCCCGCGTCGACGCCGCCGCTGCGGCTGTGGGGCGGGCGGTTCGCGGGCGGGCCGGCCGAGGCGCTGGCACGGCTGTCGGTCAGCGTGCAGTTCGACTGGCGCCTGGCGCCGTACGACCTGCTCGCCTCCCGCTCACACGCCCGCGTCCTGCACCGCGCCGGCCTGCTGGACGACGCCGAGCTGACGGCGATGCTCGGCGCACTCGACGACCTGTCGGACGCGGTCGCCCACGGCCGCTTCCGCCCGACCATCGAGGACGAGGACGTCCACACCGCGCTCGAGCGGGGGCTGCTCGAGCGCCTCGGCGCGCTCGGGGGCAAGCTGCGGGCCGGCCGGAGCCGCAACGACCAGGTCGCGACCGACCTGCGCCTGTACCTGCGCGATCACGCGCGTCAGGTCGCCGCGCGGGTCACCGAGCTCTCCACCGCCCTCGTCGGGCTGGCCGAGCAGCACGTCGAGACCCCGGCACCGGGGATGACCCACCTGCAGCACGCCCAGCCGATCTCGTTCGGGCACCAGCTGCTGGCGCACGTCCACGCGTTCGCCCGGGACACCGACCGGCTGCGGGACTGGGACCGGCGTGCCTCGGTGAGCGCGCTCGGCGCCGGCGCGCTCGCCGGCTCCTCACTGCCGCTGGACCCGGCGGGGGTGGCCGCCGAGCTCGGCTTCGACCGGGCCTTCGCCAACTCGCTCGACGCGGTGTCCGACCGGGACTTCGCCGCCGAGTTCCTCTTCATCGCCGCGCTGATCGGGGTGCACCTGTCCCGGCTCGGTGAGGAGATCGTCCTGTGGACGACCCGGGAGTTCGGCTGGGTCGAGCTTGACGACGCCTTCGCCACCGGCAGCTCGATCATGCCGCAGAAGAAGAATCCGGACGTGGCCGAGCTGGCCCGCGGCAAGTCGGGCCGCCTCATCGGCGGGCTCACCGGGCTGCTGACCACCCTCAAGGGCCTGCCGCTCGCCTACGACCGCGACCTGCAGGAGGACAAGGAGCCGGTGTTCGACGCGGTTGACACCCTCCTCGTCGTGCTGCCGGCGGTGACCGGCATGGTCGCGACGATGCGGGTGCGCCGGGAACGGCTCGCGGCCGCCGCGCCGGACGGGTTCGCGCTGGCGACGGACGTGGCGGAGTACCTCGTCCGCAACGGGGTCGCCTTCCGGGAGGCACACGAGGCCGTCGGGCAGCTCGTGGCCTGGTGTGTGGCCCACGACGCCGACATGGACGAGGTCTCCGAGGGCGACCTCGCGATCATCAACCCGCTGCTCACCGCCGACGTCCGATCGGTGCTCTCGGTGCGCGGTGCGCTCGAGGCGCGCTCGGCACCGGGCGGGACGGCTCCCGCGCGGGTCCGGGAGCAGATCGCGGCGCTCGGGCCGGTGCTCGACCGGGACCGGGCGTGGGCCGGGAGCTGACCGGCGTTCCGAGTCGCGACTTCTACGACCGGCCCGTGCTGGCCGTCGCCCGAGATCTTCTCGGGACGACGGTCCGGCACGGGCCGGTCGCGTTGCGGGTCACCGAGGTGGAGGCCTACGGCGGCACGGACGATCCGGCGTCCCATGCCTTCCGCGGTCCGACCCCGCGCTCGCGGGTCATGTTCGGACCGCCCGGACACGCCTACGTCTACTTCGTCTACGGCATGCACTGGTGTTTCAACGTCGTGTGCGGTCCGGAGGGTACGGCCGCCGCGGTTCTGATCCGGGCTGGTGCGGTCGCCGGGTCCGTCCCGGCCCGGCATGTTCCGGGCAGCGCCCGCCAGCCGGAGCCCGAGCCCGGGCTTGAGTCCGCGTCCGGGGCCGGGTGCGTGGCCGCCGGGGCGAGGAGCTCGGGGACGACGAGGGGCGCGGGGACTGGGGAGGCCGGGGCCGGGAGCGCGGGAGCGGGGGGCGCCGCGGCCGCCTGGCGCGTCGCGAGCGGGCCTGGACGCTTCGCCCGGGCCCTGGGGGTGGACGGCGGCTTCACCGGCACCGATCTCGTCGGATCCGGCCCGGTGACGGTTCACGCCGGAGCACCCGTTGCCGAGACCCAGGTGGGCCGTGGGCCCCGGATCGGCATCCGGACGGGCCTCGACCGCCCGTACCGACTCTGGATCCTGAACGAGCCGTCGGTGAGCCGCGGCCGGCCCCCGCGGACGCCTGCCTGAGGCGCGTGGCCTGAGACGGACCGACCGAACCCGCACAGACCGACGCGTACGGACTGTGCTCCCTGCGGCACAGAGAGGCCACTCGCCCGCGGCCGGCATGTCCCCCCCCGCCTCGGGCGACCCGGCGAGGCGTCCACCGCTTCACTGTGGCTGGCACCCAGGTGGTTCGAGCGGTCCTCCCGCGCTGGTGGCGGGGCTGCTCCGTCGCCCATCCGTTCGAGCGCAGAACCTCAAGCCTCGCATATCAGACGGCTGCGTCAAGCTCCAAGTGGAGCCATGTGACATACGTCACACTATTCGGGTCCCGATTGATTTGACGCCCCCCGTCATCCACCCGTAATGTTCTCTCTGTCAGCGCAACACGGAAGACACCGAACAGGGTGGCTCCACGCGGGACAGGGCCTCGACCGAGAGGGCGAGGCTGAGGGTAGAGCGCAAGGTCCTGGCAAGGGTCACGGCGTTTCTAACCTAAACAAGATGAAATCGGGCAAAAGTGCCTGGAGGAACCGCTTCACGGCGTGGACTCCTGTACGCACCTGCTCCTTGAGAACTCAACAGCGTACCGAATAGTCAGTGCCATATTTTTTAACCCCCGTCCATGGCCAGGGCTTAG
>NZ_JALKFY010000659.1:0-13268 GCF_023242985.1 Frankia sp. Mgl5
ACGACGTCGGACCGGACGGCACCAACATCCTCATCAGGACAGGGTGCCGGCGCAAGCCGGCATGGTCACTGACCTGCGACGATGAGTAGAAGCGAGACGGAGGACCGTCCGCTGCAACGGCGGACGCTCAAGGATCTACCAGTCCTGCTCGGTACAGATGCCTCTGTGACGCCATCGGCATTTGATCTGCCGAAGGCGTGCCGGGTTACCCGCGGTGAAAGCGGGTGCCGGAGCGGTCCAAGGGGACGGGGTCAGCTGGCCCATATAGGGGATCGCTGTCCGAAGAACAGGGCCCACCTCAGGTTGTCTAGGAGCGGGCTCATGGCACCACAGAAACCAGGTAGACCAGCGGTCAGCAGGGTCCTGCTGCGGGTCATTGGTGGCGGGTGACGTCCGGGTCTTCCGTAATGCTCTCTGTGGGGTGCATGGTGCGGAGCGCGCCTGGAGCGAGTGGTTCTGTGCGTAGGGCGGCGCGTGCAGAGGAGGCGAGCTGCCAGGGCACGTCGGCGACGATGACGCCGGGAGTGAACAGCAATCTGGCTTTCAGTCGCAGCGCACTCTGGTTATGGAGCAGCTGCTCCCACCAGCGGCCCACGACATACTCGGGGATGAAAACGATGACGACGTCGCGGGGACTGCCGCGACGCAGCCCCTTGATGTAGTCGACAACCGGCCGAGTGATCTCCCTGAAGGGCGAGTCGAGGATCTTCAGCGGTACTGGGATCTCGCGCTTCTCCCAAGCGCGCCTCAGCGCCGTGGTGTCGTCCGGGTCGACGTTAACCGAGAGAGCTTCGAGGTGGTGCGGGTGGATAGCGCGGGCCACACCGAGCGCCCGCAGGGTCGGCCTGTGCAGTTTTGAGACAAGGACGACGGCGTGTACCCGCGAGGGAAGTTCGGCGATGTCCTTGGGTGTGGGGTCGAGTTCGCGTGCGACCGCGTCGTAGTGGCGATGGATGCCCCGCATGAGTAGGAACAGCACCGCGGCGGCGAGGATCACCTGCCATGCGCCCTGCGTGAACTTTGTGGCCAGGACGATCAACAGCACCAGGCCGGTGGTGCCCGCGCCGACAGCGTTGACGACCCGCCTACCGTGCAACGATCTACGGTGAACCGGATCGTTCTCTGCTGCTAGCAGCCGGTTCCAGTGCCGCACCATGCCGATCTGGCTGATCGTGAAGGAGGTGAACACTCCCAAAATGAACAGGGGGATCAGAGCGGTAACTGATGCTTTGTACACATACAGCAGTGCGGCGGCAACGGCGGCGAGCGACAGAATTCCGTTACTGAAGGCGAGGCGGTCGCCACGGGTATGCATCTGACGGGGCATGAACCGATGCTCGGCCAGGATCGAGGCCAGTTGCGGGAAACCGCTGTAGGCGGTGTTAGCTGCGAGGATAAGGATGGCCGTAGTGGCCGCTTGGACGAAGTAGAAACCCGGCGAGGCGGTGCCGCCGAAGACGGCGGCAGCGAGCTGGGCGATGACCGTGCGCTGCGGTGCGGTGGAACAGTTACCAGGAAAGCCGACGAGGTGGCAGGTGTCGTGGGCGATGTGCACCTTCGAGATCAGCGCGAGCGCGGTGATACCGCTGAACATGACCACCGAGAGAGCGCCCATGGCAACCATTGTGGCCGCGGCGTTTGCGCTTTTCGGTCTTCGGAAGGAGGGCACTCCATTGGAGACCGCCTCGATGCCGGTGAGTGAGCTGCATCCGGTCGCGAACGCGCGCAGGGCCAGGACGATCAGCGCCAGTCCGGTGATCGAGGCATACTTGGGTTCGATCCCCCAGCCAGCGGATTCGGCCACGGGTCGGACGCCGAAGAGGGCTCGACCCAGCCCGGTGAGGATCATGACGAGCATGCCGGCGATGAACGCGTAGACGGGGATCGCCAGTACCGCACCCGATTCACGTACACCGCGAAGATTCATCGCCGTGAGCAGGGCGACGGACGCGAGCGCGAGGAGGACCCGGTGCTCGTTCAACGACGGGAAGGCTGAGATGATGTTGTCTATGCCGGCCGCGACCGAGATGGCGACCGTCATGACGTAGTCGGTCGTCAGCGCGGCGGCGACGACCAGGCCGGCGTTCGCACCCAGATTGACCGAGGCAACCTCGTACGACCCACCACCACTCGGGTATGCGGTGACGACCTGCCGGTAGGAGACAACGACGACCACCGTCAGCAGCACCACCGCGAGCGCGATCCAGCCCGTCAGCCACAGATAGGCCAGCCCACCGAGGGCGAGCACGATAAGGATCTCCTGGGTGGCGTACGCCACCGACGACAGCAGGTCACTGGCGAAGATCGGCAGCGCCAGCCGCTTCGGGAGCAAGGTCTCGTGTAGCTCTGCGCTGCGTCGCGCCCTCCCCACCAGAAGCCGTTTGACGATGTTCATCCGCATCATCACGGCTCCTTTCGGACTACCGCCGGACCCGCCCGACGACCCGGTGCCGCCGCCGAGTTCGCAGTGGCCGCGGCGTGTTTTCTGGATGAGGGCGTGCCCGGCGCCACCCCCACCGAGAGACCCACGACCCACTACGGTGACGCTGAGATCGGAACTTGGGGGCGGTCAGTCGTCACCCAGTCCGGTGTCTTCCAGGTCGCGTGCGCGCTGGATGTTTCGACGGATGGTGTCGCTGATGCGTCCGGTTTCGTAGAGCCGGTTTAGCTCGGTGCTCTCCACGGCGATGAGGTCGCGGCGCAGCCACCGGTAGGAATCCGCGGTCGGATCGGGACGTCCGTTGTCCTTGCCAGCTTCCAGCTGGTCGATCCGGCTCGTCAGGTCCTATGGGCTGGCGCACCCGTCTCGGATTTCGGCGGCGGCCGCCCCGGCGGCCTGGGCCGGCTCGGCCTGGAAGGTGCCGTCACCATTGCCCAGCAGTACCGAGACCGTGCTGCCGCGGCCGTTGGCGACGATCAGGTCGGTATGGCCGTCCCCCCTCAGGTCGCCCACCCGCAGTGCGACCGGACCTGGACCGGCAGGGTAGACCTGCTGGGGCGCGAAGGTGCCGTCGCCGTTACCCAGTAGCACCGACACCGTGGCGTTCCCGGCGTTGGCGACGATCAGGTCGGTGTTGCCGTCGCCGGTGAAGTCGTCCACTGCCACCGCTGACGGGCCCGGTCCGGTGAGGTAGGGCTGCGGGGGCGCGAAGGTGCCGTCGCCGTTACCCAGCAGCACTGACACTGTGGCGTTCCCGGCGTTGGCGGCGATCAGGTCGGTGTTGCCGTCCCCCCTCAGGTCACCCACCGCCACCGTCGACGGGCCCGGTCCGGTGAGGTAGGGCTGCGGGGGCCCGAAGGTGCCGTCACCCTTGCCCAGCAGCACCGACACTGTGCCGTCGAACTGATTGGTAACGGCCAGGTCGGTGGTGCCGTCGCCGGTGAAGTCGTCCACCGCCACCGCTGACGGGCCCGCGCCGGTGAGGTAGGGCTGCGGGGGCGCGAAAGTGCCGTCGCCGTTGCCCAGCAGCACCGACACCGTGCCGCCGAACTGGTTGGTGACGACCAGGTCGGAGATGCCGTTCCCCCTCAGGTCATCGACCTCCACCCCGGACGGGCCCGGTCCGGTGAGGTAGGGCTGCGGGGGCCCGAAGGTACCGTCACCCTTGCCCAACAGCACCGACACCGTGCCGTCGCCGGCGTTGGCCACGGCCAGGCCGTCGTTCCCGTCCCCCCTCAGGTCACCCGCCGCCACCGAGACCGGACCATGCCCGGTGACGTAGTTGACCGGGGGGGCGAAGAGTCCGTCTGCTCGTGCGGCTCCGGGCAGGACAACGAGTGCGGACACCGCCAGCGAGACCGTCGCGAGCAGCCCGGCGGCGCGCCTGCCGGCTGTCCGCACCCTCATGCACGTCTCCGCATCGAGGTCTGATGCCATGGTCTGAACGCGCCCATCCGGTCTCTCCTGTCTCGGCGCCCCGCCGCACCGGCCGCGGCCACACGCAGCACCGCACGCCGCCTGACCCTGGCCTGATGCTGACCCAGTGACCTCACTGACGGTCGCAGCGACACTCCCATGCGTCGCGCCCGCCGGGACCGACGACCGCATCGACCAGCGGTGGGTGTTCGGCCCGCTGGCCGACGCCGTCGTTTCCTACCGTCTGCTCACCGAGCCGCTCGGCGCCAGCCCTAGCGACCAAAGATCGTTAGTCGTCGCTCAGTCCGGTGTCTTCCAGGTCGAGTGCGTGCTGGATGTTTCTACGGGTGGTGTCGCTGATGTGTCCGGTTTCGTAGAGCCGGTTTAGCTCGGCGCTCTCCACGGCGATGAGGTCGCGGCGCAGCAACCGGTAGGAGTCCGCGGTCGGATCGGGACGTCCGTTGTGCCTGCCGGCCTCTAGCTGGTCGATCCGGCTCGTCAGCTCCCGACGGAGCCGGTCGATCACGACCTCTGGCGCTGCCTCCAGGTCGGTCATCTGGTCCAGGCGTTCCAGGGCGACATTGGTGATCTGTAGACGGGCCCGGAGGCGTTCCAGGCTGGTGTCGTGGGGTGTGAGGGCGATACCGGTTCGGCGTACCAGCGGGGCGAGGGTGAAGCCCTGGACGGTGAGGGTCATGACGATGACGGTGGCGGTCAGCAGGAGAACGAGTTCGCGGTCCTGCAAGGGGTGACTGGCATGGTCCGTGAGCGGTATCGAGAGGGCGGCGGCCAGCGGGAGGACGCCACGGGCGCCAGCCCAGGACACGACGAGCGGTATCCGCCAGGACGGGCGGGTCCCCCGGCGCCGCTGCATGGCCGCGGACAACGGAAAAACCCATACAGCACGGATGGCGAGAAGGGTGCCGCTGATGGCCAGTGCCGCCAGTGGCCACCATGTTCCGGTCCCGGACAGGTCCCGGATCAACGTCGGTAGCTGGAGGCCGATCAGAGCGAACACGATGCTTTCCAACAGGAACACGACGGTGCCGTACACGGCGTGCAACTGCAGCCGGATGCGGCTGGTGGTGATGTCAGCGGTCTGCGTACCGAGGATGACACCGGCGACCACGACAGCGCTGATCCCAGAGGCTTCTAGCCGTTCTGCCAGCAGATAGCAGGCATAGGGGGTGACGAGAGCGATCACGGTCTCGAGTACGGGGTCCTCGGTCCGTCGGCGGATCAGGGTGACGCCGGCGGCGACCAGCGCGCCCACCACCGCTCCGCCGCCCGCAAGCCAGACGAACTCCCCGACCACGTGCGCCCAGGAGATCGCCCCTGAGGTGACCGCGATACCGACGGCGACGCGGAAGAGCACGAGGCTGGTGGCGTCGTTGAAGAGGCTCTCGGCTTGGACCAGCGCCTGTACCCGGGGTGGCAACGCCAGCCGGCGACCCAGTGCGGAGACCGCGACGGGATCCGTGCTGGCGAGCACGGCGCCGAGGACGAAGGCCATGTCCGCCGACAGCGGAGTGACCGCCAGCGCGAGCAGCCCGACGGCCGCGGCTGAGGCGACGACGAGCCCGAGCGCGAGGATGGTCACCGGGCGCTGTACCGCACGCAGGTCGCGCCAGGACAGTTCCTCGGCTGCGGCGTACAGCAGCGGCGGGAGTACGACGACGCTCACCACGTCCGGTGCGACCCGCACCTGCGGCACGCCAGGTAGCAGGCCTACCAGCACACCGGCGACGACGAGCAGGGATGGTGCGGGTACCGACAGTCGACGCGCAAACGTCGCGACGACGGTGGCGAGGATGACGAGGGCGAGCACGATCCCCACGCCGGTGCCCTCCACTCTGTCTGGTCTCCACGCCAACCGAAGCTCTGGTCCGACAAGACCCAACAGGCAGGACCTCATCAACCAGGCTTCTGTGCCGACCAGACTTCCCGGCGCGCCGGTGCCAGCCTACGTGCGCCGCAGGCTCGAGATGTTTGGTCGCCCGAAGGTAGCCGGGGAGTGCCACGGAGGGTGCCGGCTCGCGCCGGAACGAGGCAGAAGCGAGCGTCGGCGCGGCTTCTGCTGCCCGCTGTGCTTCGGGTCGCGTTACTACCGTGTTGACGTTTCGGGATGTGACGTCAATGGGGTGTTAGTGCCGCTGGCCGACCGGTGGGTGGGGGCCGATACTGACTGCTGCCGCCGGGCAGGCGGGTCGGGTGGCGAGGGGTGAGGTCCGGAGGTGTCTGGCCAAGGTCAGTCCTGCCGGCGCACGCGCGGATGGCCCCCCGCGAGGTACCCACGCTCGGGGTTACGGCACCCGCCAACCCTTCTGATCATGTTGGGCGGTGCTGTGGGCAGCGGCAACCCGATGGTGGTGGGGATGTACCTGGCCTGGCCGTGATCAGGAGCATGCGGCCGGGGGTGGCGGTGCACGGGGCCCTGGACCCGGTCCCGTGCACCGCCACCCCCAGGCGGGACCATCCCCGACGACCCCTGGAGTGAAGATGATCGGCCGCCGAGACACCAACGTGAGTCCGCGGATACAGCGGTGAGCGCCTGGCTGCAGGCCGCCGTGGTGCTCATTGTGCTCGCGGTGATTCATGTGCCGCTGGGAAACTATCTGGCCCGGGCATTCAGCTCGCCCCGGCATCTGCGTGCCGAATCCGCTCTCTACCGGTTTATGCGCGTCGACCCGGATGCCGACCAGCGGTGGCCGACCTACGCCGGCTGCCTGTTGGTGTTCTCGGTGCTGTCGACGCTGCTGCTCTACGGGCTGCTGCGGTTGCAGTCGCACCTGCCGCTCGCGCTGGACAAACCCGGTATGCCGGCCGGCGCAGGAATGGAACACCGCGGTCTTGTTCGTCACCAACACCTCGTGGCAGTCCTACGCGGGCGAGGGGGCGCTCGGGCATTTCGTGCAGATGGCCGGTATCACGGTGCACTCGTTTCTGTCCGGCGCGGTCGGCCTCGCTGTGGCGCTCACCCTGATCCGCGGCCTGACCCGGGCCCGGACGGACCGGGTCGGCAACTTCTGGTGCGATCTTGTCCGCGGTGTCGTGCGGGTACTGCTCTCACTGTCCGCGGTGTTCGCCGTTGTGCTCCTGGCCGGCGGCGTGATCCAGAACCTGCACGGATTCCAGTCCGTGCAGACGCTCGCCGGCCACGTCCAGGCCGTTCCCGGTGGTCCGGTCGCCTCCCAGGAGGCGATCAAGCTGATGAGTGGCGACGGCGGGGGCTTCTACAACGTCAACTCGGCGCATCCGTTCGAGAACCCGAACGGCCCGACGAACATCGTCGAGATCATCCTCATGCTGCTCGTCCCGTCGGCGATCCCCCGGATGTACGGGCGGATGGTCGGCGACACCCGGCAGGGCTGGCTGCTTGTCAGCGTCGTCGCCGCGCTGTTCACTGCCTCGTTGGGGCTGCTGTCCTGGACCGAGATGGCGCACCACGGCACCGTCGGGCAGGCCGTGGCCGCCAGCATGGAAGGCAAGGAAACCCGTTCCGGGCCGGCGGGCACGGCGCTGTTCGCCACTGCCTCGACCGCCAGCGCGGACGGCGCCGTGAACGGCAGCCACGACTCGCTGACCGCTCTCGGCGGCGGCGTGGCCCTGGTGAACATGCTGCTCGGCGAGGTGAGCCCGGGCGGCGTCGGCTCCGGTCTGTACGGCCTGGTCTCGCTTGCGCTGGTGGCGGTCTTCCTCGGCGGTCTGATGATCGGCCGGACGCCGGAGTACCTGGGTAAACGGGTCCGAACGTCCGAGATCCGTCTGGTGGCGCTGATCACCCTGGCGACGCCGATCGTCGTCCTCGTCGGCACGGGCCTGACGCTGGGTCTGAAGACACCGCCGCACTCGTTCCTGAACACCGGGGCGCACGGGCTGTCCGAAGGCTTCTACGCGTTCACCTCAGCTGGGAACACCAACGGCAGCGCGTTCGCCGGGTTGTCCGCCAACACCGACTTCTACAACGTCGGTCTGGGGTTGGCGATGCTCGTCGGCCGCTACGTGACGATGATTCTTGTCATTGCCTTGGCTGGTTCCTTCGCCGGCCAGGGATGTGCTCCGGTGACCCGGGGGACGCTGCCCACCCATACGCCGATGTTCGCCGCGCTCACCGGTGGCGTGGCAGTCCTGATCGTCGGGCTCGAGTACCTGCCCGCCCTCGCGGTCGGCCCGCTCGCGGAAGTTATGACATGACCCGCGGCCGGGCGCGCGGCCGCCTCGGGGCGGCACCATGTGATGTTTGGTGACCAGCGTCCTCGTGGTTGACGACGATCTGCCGCTACTGCGGGCGCTGCGCGTCACTCTGGACGCTCGTGGCTACCAGGTCATCACCGCCACTGACGGCGCCCAGGCGCTTGCTGCCGCAGCCGGGGGGGAACCCGACATCATCGTGCTCGATCTGGGCCTGCCCGACCTCGACGGCATCGACGTCATCCACGCTCTGCGCGGCTGGACGGCCACCCCCGTCGTCGTCCTGTCCGGACGAGCCGGCAGCGTGGACAAGATCGCCGCGCTCGACGCCGGCGCCGACGACTACGTCACCAAGCCCTTCCGAACCGGCGAGTTCCTCGCCCGGCTCCGCGCCGTCGCGCGGCGCACCCCGGTGCCGGCCGAATCGCTCACCGTTGCTTTCGGCCACTATCTGATCGACCTGGGCGCCCGCCGCGTCACCCGCAACCCCATGTTCGCCCCCCTGGACGGTGTCGGAGACCCGCGGCTCACCCCGACCGAATGGCACCTGCTCGACATCCTCCTTCAAAGCCCGGAAAAGCTGCTCACCCACCGCCAGCTACTTCCCCAGGTCGGCGGCCCGTCGCCGAAGGAACAGAGCCACTATCTGCGCCAGTACATGGGCAGGCTGCGCCGCAAACTCGAGCTGGACCCAGCCCGACCACGCCACCTCATCACCGAACCTGGCATGGGCTACCGGTTCCAGCCCATGACCCGGCGCTCCGAGCGGGCGGCTCGGATGATCCGCCCGCCTGCTCACATCAGGTCTTCGAAGTGCCGTCCATGGCCGCGGTCGGTGGGCGGGGTGGGGGCGCTGGTCTAGAACCAGCCGCGTCGTCTGGCCCAGAGCAGCACCGTCGCGGACATCACTGCCATCACGGCGATCGCCGCGGCCAGCGGCAGGACCTGGGTGTGTCCGTTCACGATGAGGTTCATGCCGAGGACCGAGGACAGGGCCGTGACGGGAAGGGTGACCGCGGCGATGACGGCCAGTCGTTCGGCTGCGATCGTCATCTTCGTTTCTGTGCGGGCGCGGAAGAAATCAATCACTCCCTGCAGGTATTCCCGTTGGACGTCGGCTTGGGCCCGGACCCGTTCGAACCGGTCGGCGACGTCGCCGGCGAGGGCCCGGGCGGAGTCGGGTACGACGGTGGCCAGCTGTGCCATCCGCGCGTAGACGTCGCGGCCGGATGCGCTCATCGTGCGGATGGCCAGCAGTCCGTGCCGTACCCGGAACAGCTCGTCGAGGAGATGTTCGGGATCGCAGAGGTGTCCTCCGGTGACCTGTTGCTCGAGGTTCCACACCTCGCGGGTCAGTGATTCCACGAGCTGTTCCTGGCCGCCGATGACGGAGCAGACGATGGCGTGGGACAGCTCGAAACCGGAGGAGGGGCGCAGCTGGCCGGCGGTCAGCCTGGCAAGCACGGCGTCGGTCTCCCGGTGGGCCACCTTGGGGTCGACCGCCGGGTTGACTGGGCCGTGCACTGTCACGAGGTAGTGCGCCGCGATGAACTGGTCGATCTCGACGAAGTGGATGTGGCCGCGCGCGCCGAGTTCCGGTGCGTGGAGCACGACGAACACGTGGTCGCGGTAGACGTCGACACGTGGCACCCGGTTGCGGCGGGCGCAGTCCTCGACGGCGGCGGGATGGAAGCCGAACGTGGCGGAGAGCGTGTTGCCCGCCTCCTCGTCACCGACCGGGATATCGACCCAGATGGGACCGCCGCCGATGGGAGGATGTCCGCGTAGCGCGCCGTCGAGGGACGAGGGTGGGCGTCGCTCGACGCCTGCCGCCGTTACCAGGCGTACCTCCATGGCTACCTCCCTACGGAAGTCGGCTTTCGGGCGAGACGCCGGAGCCGGTTCGGCCGGCCCGAGGGCGCGCGGTGACCTTCGGTATAACGGTGCGGTAGGAGGTCGGGACTCAGCGCGGCCCGACTGACGGTTCCGGCCTCTGCGCTGTCGGGTCGGCGAGAGCATCCGGCGGGGTGGTGGCGGGCAGCGAGAGGACCATGGTGAGGCCGCCGCCGGGTGTCTCGTCGGGGGTGAGGGTGCCGCCCATGGCCTCGGTGAGGCCGCGGGAGAGTGCGAGGCCGAGGCCGACTCCGGTGGTGTTGTCCCGGTCGCCGAGGCGCTGGAACGGCTGGAAGACGTTGTCGCGCCGCGTTGCGGGGATACCCGGGCCGCGGTCGATGACGCGCAGCTCGACGCGGTCGGCGAGCGCGCTGGCGGTGATGATCGGTGGGGTGTCGGCGGGGGCGTGGCGTAGCGCGTTGGTGACGAGGTTGACGATCACCCGTTCGAGCAGTGCCGGGTCGGCTTGGACGGCGGGCAGGTTGTCGGGGACCTGTACGCCGATCTTGCTGGCGGCCGGGCCGATCTCGTCGAGGGCGGGCGGGACGATGTCGTCGAGGCCGATGGGGCGGGGGAAGACGCTCAGGGCGCCGGCCTGCAGGCGGGACATGTCGAGCAGGTTCTCGACCAGGCGGGTCAGTTTGTCGAGGGATTCGTCGGCGGTGGCGAGGAGTTCGGCCTGTTCGTCGTCGGTGAGGGTGATGTCGTGGCCGCGCAGTCCGCTGATGGCGGCTTTGGCCGCAGCGAGTGGGGTGCGCAGGTCGTGGCTGACGGCGGTGAGTAGCGCGGTGCGGACCTTGTCGGCCTCGGCGATCGGGGCGGCTTCGGCGGCTGCTTCCCGTAGCCGGTGCTGGTCGAGGGCGACGGCGGCCTGGGCGGCGAAGGCGGTGAGGATCCGCCGGTCGGCGGCGGGTAGTGACCGTCCGGTCAGCGCGAGGCACAGGTTGTCGCGCACGGGGATATCGACACGGTCGCCGTCGTGGCTGGCAGGGTCGGGTGCGGCACTGTTCCCCGTGGCGGATGGATCGGCGCCGACGGTCATGACCGGACGCCACCCGCCTCCGGCCTGGTCGTCGTCGGTGCGTTCGAGCAGGGTCACCGAGGTCATTCCGAAGGTCTCCTGGGCCCGGGCGAGCAGGGCGGGTAGGGCGTCCTCGCCGCGCAGGACGCTGCCGGCGAGCACGGAGAGGGTGGCGGCCTCGGCGGAGGCGCGCACGGCCTGCTCGTAGCGGCGGGCGGAGGTGGACACCACCCGGCTGACCAGGCTGGCGACGAGGACGAATCCGAGCAGGGCGAGGGCGTTGTCGCCGTCGGCGATGGTCCATTCGTTGACTGGGGCGGTGAAGTAGTAGTTGAGCAGCAGTGAGCTGGTGATTGCGCAGAGCAGCGCGGGGCCGAACCCGCCGACCAGCGCCACGGTGACCGTGATCAGCAGGTAGGCGAGCATCTCGGTGGTCAGGTTGAACGTGCCCCGGATGGTGGTAAGTCCAGCGGTGAGCGCCGGGACGAGCGCCAGGGTGAGCACCGTGGCGAGGATGCGGCGGCGTGGTTCCAGGGCGGTCCGGGTGTTGGGTAGCCGCCATCCGGACTTGCCGATTCGGTGGGGCGCGTCGTCCTCGGCGCTCGTCGGGGCCGGTTTATGGCCCCATGCCTCGGGGTGGGTGACCAGGTGGACGTCGATCGGGCCGGACATGCTTGTCGTCATCGCGCCGATGCCAGGGCTGAGCATGCGGGCGAGGCGGCCGCGGCGGCTGGCGCCCAGGACGAGCTGGGTGGTGTTCTCGGCGCGGGCGAAGTCGAGGAGTGCGGTGGGGACGTTGTCGCCGATGACCTGGTGGTAGCTGCCGCCGAGGCTCTCGACGAGGGCGCGCTGGCGGGTCAACGCCGCCGGGTCGGCGCCGGTCAGCCCGTCGGAGCGGGCGACGTGGACCGCGAGCAGGTCGGCGCCCTTGCTCCGGGCGGCTATTCGGGAGGCCCGGCGGATCAGGGTGTCGCCTTCGGGCCCGCCGGTGAGGGCGACCACGACGCGTTCTCTGGTTTCCCAGGTTCCGCCGATGCCGTGGTCGGCGCGGTAGCGGTCGAGCTGGTCGTCGACCTTGCCGGCGAGCCAGAGCAGGGCGAGTTCGCGCAGCGCGGTGAGGTTGCCGACGCGGAAGTAGTTGGCCAGGGCGGCGTCCACCTTCTCGGGTCCGTAGACGTTGCCGTGGGCCATGCGGCGGCGTAGCGCCTCGGGGGCCATGTCGACGAGCTCGACCTGGTCGGCGCGGCGGACGACGTCGTCGGGCACGGTCTCGCGCTGCGGGACGCCGGTGATGGTCTCGACGACGTCGTTGAGCGACTCCAGGTGCTGGACGTTGACGGTGGAGATGACGTCGATGCCGGCGGCGAGCAGGTCCTGGACGTCGTGCCACCGCTTGGCGTGGCGGCTGCCCGGGACGTTGGTGTGTGCCAGCTCGTCGACGAAGGCGACCTCGGGGCGTCGGGCGAGGACGGCGTCGAGGTCCATCTCGGTGAACGAGCCGCCCCGGTACTCCAGGATTTGGCGGGGGACGATCTCCAGACCGTCGAGCATGACGGCGGTGCGCGGGCGGCCGTGCGTCTCGACGAAGCCGATGACGACGTCGGTGCCCCGTTCGGAGCGGCGGTGGGCCTCGTCGAGCGCGGCATAGGTCTTGCCGACGCCCGGCGCGGCGCCCAGGTAGATCCGCAGGGTTCCTCGTGTCACCCGCCCATGGTGCGGGCGGCGGCACCCTGCCGGAAGGCCCCGCGGCTGCCTCATCCGGCAATTTTCATGATCGCCGTTAGTGTTCTGTTAGAAAGCGCTGCGTCGCTGTTAGAAACCTGTGAGAGATCGCCAAAATCGGGATCGACCGCGCTTTACTAGCGACGCTGCTCGCCCGACCATCCGTTCACGGCGGTCCAGGCGGGGCCGGCTTTCGTCGCTGGAGAGGGAGGACTCGTGCTCGACGTGGTGTACGTGGCGCTGACACTGGGGTGTTTCGCGCTGCTGGCGCTTGTTCTGTGGGGGGTCGAGCGGCTGTGACCGCGGAGAACGTCGTCGGTCTCGTCCTGGCGATCGGGCTGGGTATCCTGATGATCGCGGCTTTGCTGTTCCCGGAGCGTTTCTAGTGTCCGCCTCGACCGCCGGTATTCTAGTCGTCCTTCTGCTGGTCGCCGCGTTGGTGTTGACGTATCGGCCTTTCGGCGACTACATGCACCGGGTGTACACGAGTGAGAAGCACCTGCCGGTGGAGCGGGCGATATACCGGCTGACGGGGGTGAATCCGAACGCGGGCCAGCGGTGGACGGTGTACGCCCGCAGCGTGCT
>NZ_JALKFY010000660.1:0-8754 GCF_023242985.1 Frankia sp. Mgl5
CCCCGCCGCCGCGCCCCCCCCGCCGCGGCCGGGCACCGGGGGCGGGCGCCGCCCGCGACGCTCACCGGTCCACCAGCGAGCGCCCACCGCCACCGCCACCCGACCCGGCCGCGTCGACGGGCGGGGGCGGTGCGGCGCTGGTCTCCTCCGCCTGCCAGTCCGGGAGCGGGCGGTAGATCGGGACGCCGTTCGCCTCCAGCTCGGCCCGCAGGCCGAAGTACTCCTGGCCGAACGGGTCGGCGCCGCGCAGCCGCATCGTCCCGCGCCGGATCGCCACCTGGTGGGGCGCCAGCCGACCCGCCTCCTCGAGGTAGCCCGCCGCTGCCTCGATCTGGCCGGCGCGGTACAGATGGATCCCGATGGCGGCGGCCAGCCGGGCGCGCTGGTCGTCATCGGACGGCGGGCGCAGGTGCCGACGGACGTCCTCGGCGCCGAGCCCCGGTCGCCCGGTCGTCACCCACCTGCGCAGCGCCGCGAGCGCGCGGGCGGAGTCGATGCCGTTCATGGACCGGAAGGTGTCCGTCGCGGTCTGCGTGTCGGGCGGCCGGACGAGGCGGCCGGCCTCGTCGATCCAGAACACGGTCGGGACGTTGGTCAGGTTGTAGCGCCCGGCCAGCACCCCGTCGGTGTCGATCAACGCGGGATGGGTGCCGCCGGCGGCGTCGATCCACTCCCTGGCGGCTGCCGGGTCCGCGTCCAGCGCGACCGTGACCAGGGTGAACCCCTGATCGGCGAGCTCGTCGTGCTGGGCCGCCCAGGCCGGCAGGTCGTAGCGGCAGCCGCACCAGGACGCCCAGGCGACGACGGCGACCTTGCGCCCCCGCAGGTCCGACAGCGCGGTCAGCCTGCCCTCCAGGTCGGGCAGCGCCACGTCAGGCGCGGCACCGGCGTCGGGGGCTCCGCCGTCGAGCAGGCCGCGCAGCTCGTGGCTGGCCGCCGCCGGGCCGAGCGCGACCACCCCCCGCACCGCGTCGACCATGGCGAGCCGCCCGGTCAGCCCGGCGAACTCGGCGACGTCGATCCAGTCCTCCGCGCCGAGCCCCCACTCCCCCGCGCCGAGCCGCCGCGCGGCGACGGACGCGGGGATGCAGACGTCGCCGCGGCACCACCCCTGTGGCCGCAGGCGCCACCCGAGCAGCCCGCCGCCCTCGGCCGGGCGGACGAGCACCCGCCCCGACCGGCCCGGGCCACCGGGCTCGACCCGCGCGTGCAGCAGGCTCGCTCGCCCGTCCTCCAGAACCGTCACATCCACTGTCCCGATCTCGTCCACCCATCGACCGTAACGCCGTTTTCGATAAAAAACAACGTTATCGATCTTCCGTTTCCATACTGTCGCAGCACGGGGCTACGCTGCGCAGGCCGGGCTGTGGTGCCAGCCCGGGGCGCGCGCGACTGAGCCGATCAGCACAGCCCAGCGCCGACCAGCAAGACCCAGCGAGACGAGGAGCGACCGGTGCACCTGGAACACGATCGGCCTCTCGGCGGGGGCGGGGGCGCGCCGGCCGCGTCCGGGGGCGCGGGCCCGCGCTGGCAGAGCCCACCGGGCACGCCCGCCGGGCCGGCGCCCACCGACCGGGCCCTGCGGGTGGGGGTCGGCGGCCCGGTGGGAAGCGGGAAGACGGCCCTGGTGGCCGCGCTGTGCCGGGCGCTGGCCGGGCGGATCAGGCTCGGCGTGGTGACGAACGACATCTACACCACCGAGGACGCCGACTTCCTGCGCTCGGCCGGGGTCCTCGACCCGGGGCGCATCCGCGCGGTGGAGACGGGATGCTGCCCGCACACGGCGATCCGCGACGACATCACCGCCAACCTCGACGCGGTCGAGGATCTCGAGTCCGACCTCGGCCGGCTCGACCTCATCCTGGTCGAGAGCGGTGGCGACAACCTGACCGCGACGTTCAGCTACGGCCTCGTCGACCGGCAGATCTTCGTCATCGACGTCGCCGGCGGTGACAAGGTGCCCCGCAAAGGCGGGCCGGGCGTGGCCGGCAGCGACCTGCTGGTCGTCAACAAGACCGATCTCGCTCCGCTCGTCGGCGCCGACCTGGCCGTGATGGCCCGGGACGCGGCGGCGATGCGCGGCGGGCGCGCCGACCGCCCGGTGCTGTTCACCAGCCTCCGCTCCGACGCGGGAGCCTCGGACGTCGCCGACTGGGTCCTCGCCCAGCTGCCGGCGCCCGCCCGCCCGCAGTGAGCCCGCCCGCGGTCAGCCCGCACGCGGCGCCGTCCCGCACGACCGTTCGGGCGCGCGCCGCGCTCCAGGTCGAGCTGGACGGCGGCGGGACGGCCAGGATCACCGAGCTGCGCGCGGCGGTGCCCGTGCTGCCGCGGCGCACCGGCGGGTCGGGGCGCGTCGTGGTGGTCCACCTTGTGGGCGGTGCGGGTGGCCCGCTCGCCGGCGACGACCTGGGCCTGGACATCGTCGTCGGCGCCGGGGCGCACCTGGTGGTGCGGTCGGTGGCCGCGACCGTGGCCCTGCCCGGCCACGGCGCCGGGCCGTCGACGTTCGCGCTGCGGGCCCAGGTTGGGCCGGCCGCGACGCTGTCGTTCCTCCCGGAGCCGACGGTCGTCGCCCGGGGAGCCCGCCACCGGATGACCACCGAGATCATCCTGGCGGCGGACGCGCGGCTGCGGTACCGCGAGGAGATCATCCTTGGCCGCTTCGGCGAACCGGGCGGCGACCTCGAGACCTCCCTCCGGGTGGACGTCGACCAGGCACCGGGCCCGGCGCCCACCACCGACGCCGGTACCGCACCCGATCCCGTCCCCGGGCCGCGGAGACGGCCGCTGCTGCACCAGGAGCTGCGGCTGGGCCCGCGCGTCCCGGGGGTGGCCGGGCCGGCGGTACTCGCCGGCGCCCGTGCCGTCGGGTCAGTCCTGGTCGCCGGGCCGGCGACCGGTCTCGAGCCGGTCACCGCCGCGGTAGGGGACAGTGTCGCCCTGATGCCCCTGGCCGGACCGGGGGTCCTCGTCTGCGCGCTGGCGGACGACGCCCTCGCCCTGCGCCGCCGTCTCGACTCCCTGGCCGGCGTCCTGACCGGCTCCCTGGCCGACCCGTTTCCCGGCGGGAGCTGAGTAGGTGCGCCCCTTCCAGGCGGCGCCCCGGCCGGCGCGGTGCCGCCGGGCCGAGTCCATGGTCATGGCCAGGTAGAGGGCCGCGGTGAACGGCAGCGCGAGCGAGGAGAGCACGGGCTGGTCGTAGTACCGCAGCATCGGTCCGAACGTCGTGATCATGACCGACCAGGCGAGCAGCCCGGCGGCGGCCACCGCCACGTTTCCGGCGGCGATGCCGGCTATGGTCGCGACGACCGGGGCGACGAAGACCAGGCCGAGCCCGAGAACCGTGCCCACGAGTAGCAGCGGCGACCAGAACAACTGCGCGTAGGCGGTGCGCGCCACCATGTGCCACAGGTCCGCCAGCCGCGGGTAGGGCCGGTGGCTGGAGACGTGGTCGGCGAGCCCGAGCCAGGTCCGCCCGCCGGACTTCTTGATCACGCGGGCCAGCGCGACGTCGTCGATCACCGCGTCCCGGATGGCGTCCAGCCCACCGGCGTCGGCGAGCGCCCGGCGGCGGACGAGCGAGCATCCCCCGGCGGCGGCGGCGACCCGCGAGTCCGGGTCGTTGGACCACCGGAACGGGTAGAGCATCGCGAAGAAGTAGACGAAGGATGGCACGATGAGGCGTTCCCATCCGGTGTTGACCCGTAGCCGCGCCATCTGCGAGACGAGATCAAGCCGGCGGGCCGTCGCCGCCCGGACGAGCTCGCGCACCGAGCTCGGACCGTGCGCGATGTCGGCGTCGGTCAGCAGCAGGAACTCGGGCGCGCCGGCCGCGGCGATGCCGTGCCGCAGCGCCCAGAGCTTGCCCGTCCAGCCGGCCGGCGGCTCGCTCGACCCGATGACGGTGAGCGCCACCGCCGCCTCGGGACGGGCCGCCGCCGCCCGCGCCGCCAGCTCCCGGGCCAGCTCGCCCGTCCCGTCGGTACTGGCGTCATCCACCAGAATGATGCTCAGGCGCCCGGGATAGTCCTGCGCGAGCAGTGAGGGAAGCGTGTCGGGAAGGACGTCCGCCTCGTCACGCGCGGGGACCACGGCGACTACCGCCGGCCACTGTTCCGGTGGCGGTCCGTCGCCGGCGGGCAGCCTTTGATCGGTCCGCCAGAAGAATCCTCGGAACAGCGCCAGGAAAATCCAGGACGCGAGCGAGATCAGCGCAATCACCAGCAGTGGAAGCACGCCAGGGAGGATGCCACACAGCCGGCGCCGCCGGTATCCGAAGAAAGAATCGTGGGGTACCCGCCCGACTAATGTGGCAGGATGCGGCGAGCCGGGTCCGTCAGGCTTCCAGCCGATATCCCATCCCACGTACGGTGGTTATACAGTCCGCGCCGATCTTGCGGCGTAGATATCCGACGTAGACGTCCACGACGTTACTGCCCGGATCGTAGTCGTAACCCCAGACCGCGGAGAGCAGCTGTTCGCGGGCCAGTACCTGGCCGGGGTGGCGCAGGAACGTCTCCGCGAGCACGAACTCCCGGGCCGTCAGGTCGACCGTCCGGCCGCCCACCTGGGCCCGGCGGGTACGCAGGTCGAGGCTGACCCCCCGGACCCGCAGGACGGTCGCCTCGGGCGCCCGGTCCGCCCGCAGCCGCAGCCGGATGCGCGCCAGCAGCTCCTCGAACCGGAACGGCTTGGACATGTAGTCGTCGGCACCGCCCTCGAGGGCGGCCACGGTGTCACGCACGCCGTCGCGCGCCGTCAGGACGACCACCGGCACGTCCACCCCGGCTCCGCGCAGCCGCCGCAGGACGGAGAAGCCGTCCATGTCGGGCAGGCCGAGGTCGAGGACGATCAGGTCGACCTCGGCCCGCAGGGCGACCTCGAGCGCGGACGCGCCGTCGCCGACGCAGACCGGCAGGAACCCGTTCGCGCGCAGGCCCTTCTCGATGAACGAGGCGATCCGGTACTCGTCCTCGGCGATCAGCACCCGGTTGGCCATCTCAGTCCCGCCCCCCGGCCACGACACCGACCACGGCACCGGGCCGTCCCGTGCCGGAGGGGCCACGGCGGGGCACCGCCAGCTCGAAGGTCGCGCCCTCGCCGGGCCCGCCGAGGACCTGGACGTCACCGCCGTGCGCCACCGCGATCGCCCGCACGATCGCCAGGCCGAGCCCGGCGCCCTCGGACGTCCCGCGGCCCGGCCGGCCACGGGCGAACCGCTCGAAGATCCGGTCCCGGTCCTCGGGGGCGACCCCCGGACCAGAGTCGGCGACCCAGAAGCGGACCACGCCGGCGCGCGACCGGCAGCCGAGGCGCACCTCATCACCCACACCCGTGTGCTGCACGGCGTTCTGCGCGAGCTGGACAAGCGCCTGCGTGATCCGGTGCCGGTCCATCACGGCCGTGCCCGAGCCGGCCTCGGCCAGCCGCCACCGCCGCGGCGCCAGCGCGCCGACCCGCGCCATCAGGTCGTCGGTGAACGCGACGAGATCGACATCGGCGACCCGGAGGAAGTCGGGCTGCCGGGCCTTCGCCAGGGTCAGCAGGTCGTCGACCATCCGGCTCATCCGGTCCAGCTCGTCGGTGACCAGGGCCACGGTCTCGGTCCGCTCCGCCGGATCGTCGGAGAGCAGTTCAAGGTGCCCGCTGATGATCGTGATGGGCGTGCGCAGCTCGTGGCCGGCGTCGTCGACGAACGCGCGCTGGGTCGCGAAGGCGTCCTCCAGGCGGTCCAGCATGCTGTTGAAGGTGCGCGCCAGCTCGGCGATCTCGTCGCGGCCCGCCACGGGGATACGCCGGGAGAAGTCCGTGTCGCTGATGGCCTGGGCGGTGCGGCGCAGCTCCCGCACCGGCGCGAGCACGCGGCCGGCCACCAGCCATCCGCCGGCACCGGCCAGAGCCAGGGCCGCGAACCCGGCGATCGCCAGCACCCGGACCACCTCCTGCACCTCGGCCCGCTCCCGGTCCGCGAAGACAGCGGCGGCGAACACGCCCCGCTCCGGTGCCCCGGCCACCTGGACCGGGACGGTGGCGAACCGCACCTCCCCCGCCGGCGTCGTGATCGTCCCGTACCGCGGCTGCGGGCCCGCGACGAAAGCCGCGACCACCCGTGGATCGTTGTCCAGCCGGTAGACCGGCTCCTCGGCGCTGCGCCGAAACGGCCGGCCGTCGACGAGCGCGAGCATGGTCTCGTTGGACCCCGGGATGGTGCGCTCCAGATGCGCCTCGAGCAGCTCGCGCACGTCGGTGAACGGCCGGGACGTCCGCGGGTCGACGCTGGCGGTCGCGAGGCGGCGCAGCTCGGCGACCTGACGGGCCAGGCCCCGGTCGACGCGCTCGTCCGCCCTGGCCAGGAGCACCTCGCGCGAGACCAGCACCGACCCGGCGAGCGCGACCCCCACCAGCAGCACCTGCCATCCGAGGATGTGCAGGCGCGCCGAGGTCGCCACGTGCCGCGCGGCGCGGCGCATCCGGGACGGCCTCACGACCTAACAGCCTGGTCGACGGATCCCCCGGCACGCATGTGCCGTGGATGAGAATCTCCTCATCTCATCGGTGACGGCGCCGGCGTGGCCCGGGAGGGCGGCATGGGCGCCGGCGCTGACGGGACCTCGGCGGGCGCCGGCTCATCCCTCGGGATCTGCTCCGGCTCCGCGGCCTGCGCGGGGGCCGCGCTCGGTACGGCTGCCGGCAGCGGGCGGTACGTCACAGCGGGGACCCCGGTGAGGCCGGCGAACCCCTCCGCCCCGGGTGTGAGCCGGCCGGACTCGACCATGGCCGCGAGCCAGCGCCGGGTGGCCGCGTCCAGGTCGCTCTCGACACGTGGCGCGGGCTCGGTGGGAACGGGCATCGCGGAGGGCGGGCTGGGCGACGCCGAGACGCCCGCCGGCAGGAGGATCGGTCCGCCGAGGTCGGGCGGCGGCGGCAGGCTGCCTCCGGTGACGGCGACCCCGAACCCGGGCGCTGCGATCGCGGCCGCGACGACCACCGCCAGCACGACCCCGGGGACGGCGACGAGCAGCCGGCGGACGACGTCCGCGGAGGTGGCACGGGCACGGGTGGTCCGGCGGTACCGCCGGTCCCGCCGGATGGGCCTCACGGTGACTAAGGCTAAGACGTTCCGGACTCTCGGCGCGGACCGGGCGCCGTGGCCGATGAGAAGGCTCTCACCCTCGCCTCACCGCGAGCCCATGATCGGCGACAAGCGTCGCTCGCACGCCGCGGACTCGCCGCGACGGGCAAGCACCGAAGCGAGGTCACAACTCCATGGGTCACACCGCTCATGATCGTGCGGCGCGGGGACGCGCGGCCGCCACGCACCTGACCGCGCCCCGCCGCACCGCGCCCCCCGGGTTCAGGCTGCTGGGTTCGGTCGGGCTCGCGGTCGCCCTCGTCGGTGCCGGCACCACCGGCACCGCGTACGCGGCCAGCGCCCCGGCTGTGCCCGCGCCGGTGCCGGTGCCGGCGCAGGCGCAGGCACCAGCAGAGGCACCGGCACCGGCACAGTCCGCGCCGTCCGAGGCACCCGCGCCGGTCCCCGCCGTCCCGGGCGCGACGGCGGCTCCGTCCCCCGCGCCCGTTCCCGCGCAGCCGGGTGTCCCCTCGGCGCCGACGCCGAGGCCCGTCCCCGACTGTGAAAACCTGCCGACGACGATTCCCCGCGAGGAGCTGGCCGTGTTGCGCCAGCGCTGTGCCGTCGCGGTGGCCGGGGACGACGACTCCGCCCTTCCCGTCGGCGGGATCGACACGGGGGCCGGCGGCACCGCGCGCACGGGCGCCGCGTTCGGCACCGGCGGGGCAGGCCAGGCCGGGGACGAGCGCGGGCCCGCGCTCGCCCTCGCCGCAGGCGGCACCGGCATCGGGGCACTGGCCGGTCTCAGCGTGCTGGCGTCCCTCGCCGCGCGGCGGCGCAGGGCGCGGGTCGAAAGCTGACCCGGGCCTGGGCCAGAGGCTGGCACCGGACCGAGACCCGCCACGAGACCCGGACCCGGACCAGGGCCCGGCGCGGGTGGCGGGCGTGGCTGCCGGCGGCGGCACTCGTGGTGCTGCTCCCCGGGTCGCTGTCCTGCGGGCCGCGACCGGACCGGTCTGTCACGCCGCCGGCGGCCACCTCCTTCGCCGTCGGTACGGGCAGCGGGGGCGGCACCAGCGACGGAGGTGGCACGGGCGCGCACCCGGCCCAGGTTGCCGACCCGGTGCGGGTCCGGATCCCGGCCATCGCCGTCTCGGCGCCCGTCGTGCCGTTGGCCCTCGACGAGGGTGGGCGGCTGCGCGCGCCAGCCGGCTTCGACGAGACCGGGTGGAACTTCGCCGGCCCCGAACCGGGCGAGGCCGGCACCGCGGTGATCGCCGGACACGTGGACTCGCGGACGGGCCCGGCGGTCTTCTTCCGCCTGCGGGAACTCGCCGCCGGCGATCGGGTGGAGGTCGACCGGGCCGACGGGTCGTCCGCGGTCTTCGTGGTGCGCGGACTGGCCCGCTTCCCGAAGGACGCTGTGCCCGCCGCCGACGTGTACGGCCCCACGGGGGCGCCCGCGCTGCGGCTGATCACCTGCGGAGGAGTCTTCGACCAGGCCCGGTCCAGCTACCGGGACAACATCGTGGTGTTCGCCGACATGGCCTGACCACGGTTGGACGGAGGCTGGGGGAGTGGCCTGGCCAGCGGCCGGGGGGGGGGGCCCCCCCCCCGCCCCCCCCCCCCCCCCCCCCCCCGCCCCCCCCCCCCCCCCCCCCCCCCCCCCGGGGGCGCCGGCC
>NZ_JALKFY010000660.1:8764-13174 GCF_023242985.1 Frankia sp. Mgl5
CGCGGGGTGGGGGGGGGGGGGGGGGGGGGGGGCGGCGGGGGGGGGGGGGGGGGGGCCCCCCCCCCCCCCCCCCCCCACCGCTCCCCCAGCTCCGACGAGCGCGAACTCACACCCCTGCGGGGGCAGATCTCACTCGCCAGCGCGCCAAGTCCGTGCTTTACTAAAATTTAGTTGTAACAAACAATCAATATGGGCACCAGTGACCAGGGGAGCAGGCCACGTCGACCTCGATGACGCCGCCCCCCGGCTTGCCGCCGGGCGGCCAACCGCACGCCGTGACCCGCGCACCGGGGTCGGACCATGACTCAGCCGAGGAGCGGCGCCAGCGCCGGGCCAGCCCGGCAGGCCTGACCCACCGCGAGACCATGCGGGCCCTCTCCGGCCTGCTGCTGGCCCTGTTCGTATCGATGATCTCCTCCACCATCGTGACGAACGCGCTGCCCAGGATCGTCTCCGACCTGCACGGCAGCTCGACCAGCTACACCTGGATGATCACGGCGACGCTGCTGGCGATGACCGCCACCACGCCGATCTGGGGCAAGCTGGCGGACCTGTTCAACCGCAAGGCGCTGGTCCAGACGGCCCTCGGGATCTTCGTGGCCGGATCCGTCCTGGCCGGGCTGTCGACGTCCACGAGCATGCTCATCGCGTTCCGCGTGGTGCAGGGCGTCGGCGTCGGCGGGCTGTCGGCGCTGGTCCAGATCGCGATAGCCGCGATGATCGCGCCGCGTGAGCGCGGGCGCTACAACGGCTACCTGGGCGCGACCTTCGCCGTGTCGACCGTCAGCGGCCCGCTCATCGGCGGCGTGATCGTCGACATCCCGGGCCTGGGCTGGCGCGGCTGCTTCTACCTGAGCCTGCCGATCGCCATCGTCGCGTTCGTCATTCTCCAGCGGACGCTGCGGCTGCCCACCGTGCGCCGCGAGATCTCCATCGACTACGCGGGCGCGACTCTGATCGCCGCCGGCGTGAGCGCCCTGCTGATCTGGACGTCACTGGCGGGGTCGAGCTTCCCGTGGGCGTCCGCGCAGACAGCACTGCTGCTCGGCGGGGGGCTGACGCTGCTCGCCGTGGCCGTCTGGGTCGAGACGCGCGCCACCGAGCCGATCGTCCCGCTGCGGCTGTTCCGTAACCGGACGATCGTGCTGGCCGTGGCCGCGAGCGCCTGCCTCGGCACCGTCATGTACAGCGCGAACCTGTTGTTCAGCCAGTACTTCCAGCTCGGCCGCGGGGAGAGCCCGGTGCTGTCGGGGCTGCTCACGGTGCCGATGGTGGGCGGCCTGGCCGTCGCGTCGCTGCTGGTGGGAGGTGCCATCAGCCGCACCGGCTACTGGAAGCGCTACCTGATCGCCGGCACGATCCTGATCGGGACGGGCCTCGTCCTGCTGAGCACAATCAACGAGCACACGAACCTCGTCGCGGTGTCGGTGTTCGCGAGCCTGGTGGGAGCCGGACTGGGCATGACCCAGCAGAACCTGGTGCTCGCCGCGCAGAACTCCGCCGACGCCGCTGATCTCGGGGTGACCAGCTCCACGGTGGCGTTCTTCCGCAGCGTCGGCGGGACGAGCGGCGTCGCGGCACTCGGCGCGCTACTCGCCCATCGCGTCAGCGTGTCGTCCGTCTCCGGACTGCGCTCGCACGGCCTGCCGGCCGACACTCTTGGGGACGGCCGCTCCGTGCCCGATCCCACAGCGCTGCCCGGCCCGGTCGCCGACGTCGTGCACCACGCGTACGGGCTCGGAGTGTCCGACGTGTTCCTCGCCAGCGCGCCACTCGCGCTGCTCGCGCTGGTAGCGGTGCTGTTCGTGCCGGCCACACGGCTGCGTTCCAGCGCGGGGGTTGCGGGCGGCGAGCGTGTAACGCCCGAGCGCGCCCACCCCGGAGGGGCCGTGACGGACCTCGACGAGGATGTGGAACGGACCGCGTGGCGGGCAGCCGCCGGTGTCTCGGCCGAACCTGCACCATAATCAAGGGGTGACACGCAGCCGTCGGCCCGAACAGACGGCCGATACCCGACAGGCACTGCTGGCCGCGGCAAGGCGCCGGTTCGCCGAACAGGGCTATGCCGCGACCGGCACCGAAGAGATCGTCGCGGACGCGCGGGTCACCCGGGGAGCTCTTTACCATCACTTCCGCGACAAGGCTGACCTGTTCCGCACGGTCATGGAGCAGGTCGCGATGGAGGTCGCGGAGCAGCTGGTCGCGGGTGAGCTGGCCCGTGGCGCGGAGCTGCCCAGCGACGCCTGGACGCAGCTGCGCACGGGCTTCCAGTCGCTGCTGGACATCTCCACCACCGACAGCGACTTCCAGCGCATCGTGCTCATCGACGGCCCGGCTGTCCTCGGCAACGACGCCTGGGACCAGCTCGTCGAGCAGCACGGCTACCGCCTGCTCTCGGAATGGCTCGAGCGGGCGGTGGCCGAGGGCCGCATCGACCCGCTGCCGGTGGCACCGCTGACCAGGCTCGTCGCGGCGCTGCTGTCCGAGGCGAGCCTGTACACCGCGCGGGCGGCGGATCCCGACCGGGCCCGCACCGATGTCGGGATCGTGCTCGACCGTCTCCTGCGCGGCCTGGGCCGGCGCGGCGGCGACCTGGCCGACCAGCCCGCCGTCAGCGCCGGCGCTCCTCCCGCGTCCGACTGACCGACCGACCGACTGACTGCGACAGCACGACGGACCGCCGAGATCCGGCGGCCGCTACGAAGACACCCGGCCGCCTACCGCTGTCCCGCGGGCACGTCCCGCGGGACAGCACGACGGTGGGAACGAAACGGGTACGGAGAACGACAAACGCCGCCCCGACCCGTTTCCGGGTCGGGGCGGCGTTGTCGTCAACGCGCCGATCTGGGTGTCAGGCACCCATCCGCGCGGCCCGGATGGACTCCTTGAGCGAGCCCATCGTCGCCAGCACGGCGGACGTCTCGTAGCCGCAGTGCGCCATGCAGTTGGCGCAACGCGGGTCCTTGCCGCGGCCGTAGGCGTCCCAGTCCGTCGTCTCGACGAGCTCCTTGTAGGACGTCACGTACCCGTCCGACATCAGGTAGCAGGGCTTCTGCCAGCCGAACAGCGAGTAGCTCGGAATCCCCCACGCGGTGCAGGAGAGCTCCTTCTTGCCCTCGAGGAAGTCCAGGAAGACCGGCGAGTGGTTGAGGCGCCACTTCTTGCGCCGACCGTCGCCGAACACCTTCGAGAACATCTGCCGGGTCTCCTCGACCGCGAGGAAGTGCTCCTGGTCAGGAGCCTTCTCGTAGGCGTAGCCCGGCGAGAGCTGGATCTGGTCGACCTTGAGGTCGTCGTTCAGGAAGTTGATGATGTCGATGACATCCTGCGGACTGTCGTTGTTGAAGAAGGTCGAGTTGCTGCCGACCTGGAAGCCCGCGGCCTTGGCCGCCTTGAAGGCCTCGATGCACTCGTCGAACGTGCCAGGCTTCTCGACGATCGCGTCGTGACGCTCCTTCAGCCCGTCGATGTGCAGCACGAAGGTGAAGTACGGCGACGGAGTGAAGTTCTTCAGCTTCTTACGGAGCAGCAGCCCGTTGGTGCAGAGGATGACGAACTTCTTGCGCTTCACGAGGGCGTTGACGATCTCATGTATCTGAGGGTGCATCAACGGCTCGCCGCCCGCGATCGCGACGACGGGCGCGCCACACTCCTCGACTGCGGCGAGCGCGTCCTCGACGCTCATCCGCTGCTTGAGGACGGATGCGGGGTGCTGGATCTTGCCACAACCCGTGCAGGACAGGTTGCAGGCGAACAGTGGTTCGAGCTCCAGAACGAGCGGAAAGTGCTTCCGGCGGAGCAGCTTCTGCTTCGCCAGATACGTTCCAACGCGGAGTGAGTACCGCCAGGCGACAGCCACGGCTCACGCCCCCCTTTCGTCGGCCGCTCAGAGGCGACCCGAGGTCTTGGGAAGACCATACAGTGTGTACGTACAGGCTGCATGTGGATCAGCGAATGAGTTCTGGCACACACCGCGGGCAAACAGGGGGCAGTCCCGGCGAGTGTGTCCTCGAGAAGTCCGGCAGCCGACACGGCGAACATCGGCCATAGACCGGAGATCTCGAACGCGCTACTGGCGGTGACCAGGACCAGGGCATTTACCGGGCTCTGGTCACCCTGCGCGAATTGGCTCCGGCACCCGGTCCACTAATCCCGGAGGAGGCGGCGGGCCGTTCCCGGTGGGTCGCCGGATGAGTGGCTTCCGGCGCCGGCGGTCCACTCTCCGGGCTGACATTTACGCGACACGTACGCGGCCGGGCACATACCCGAACGGGCCATCCGCCCCGTGGCGATGTCAGGAATTGACCGCACGGCGCGCCCGATGTCAGGAACCGGCCGACAACGACGGCGGCCCGGGGGGGTCGGGCCCCGGGCCGCCGGCGCGGGGGCTGGCCCGGGGCGGCCGGCCCG
>NZ_JALKFY010000661.1:0-13168 GCF_023242985.1 Frankia sp. Mgl5
CGTTGAGCGAGTTGCTCCCCGACGTCCACCCCGGGGCCTGGGAGGTGATCCGTCAGGTCCTTGCCACCGGCGAGCCCATCCTCAACGTGGAGATCACCGGTTCCACTCCCGCCCCCTGGCCAGGGCAGCGGACTTGGCGGGTGTCCCACTATCCGCTCCGCGGCGGGGACGGGTCCGTCGCGGCGGTGGGCGTCGCCCTGGTGGACGTGACCGACCAGCGGCGGGCGGAGGCCGCACGAGACAAGGTGGAACAGCGGTTGCGGCTGCTGGGCCGGGCCAGTGGGTTGATCGGAGCCTCACTGGACCTGACGGCGACGCTGGAGGGAATGGTCGAGCTCATCGTTCCCGAGTTCGCCGACAACTGCGACCTGTACCTCACCGAGGAGCCGCTGGACGCGACCGCCCCGCCAGCCCGGCTGCCGCTGCGTCTCACCGTCGCTGGGAACACGCCGTTGCTGCCGCCGCCGGAGGCCCACCAGCTCCTGCCTTCCGCCATCACCTATGTCGATCAGGACAACCCAGCGCACCGTTCCCTCGCCACCCGCCGTCCGGTCCTCTTCGACGTCGACGAGCGGGTGATCGCCAGCGTCGATCACCCCCAGCGGGATGAGCACTTCGAATACATCGCCGTTCGCACCGCGATCACTGTCCCGCTGCTCGTCGGCAACGAATACCACGGTTCGGTGTACCTCGGTCTCGGGCCGTCCGGGCGGACCTACACCGAGTACGACGTGCAGACCGCGGCGGAGCTCGGCAGCCGGATCGCCAATGCCGTCGCCAACGCCCGCGCCTTCGACCGCCAGCGCACGGCCGCAATCACCCTGCAACGCGGGCTGCTACCCGGCGGGCTGCCGGCCGTCGAGGGTCTGGACATCGAATGGCGCTACGAGCCCGGCACGGCAGGAACCGAGGTCGGCGGCGACTGGTTCGACATCGTGCCGCTGTCGGCCGGCCGAGTCGCCCTCGTCATCGGCGACGTGATGGGCCGCGGCCTGGCCGCCGCCGCCGTGATGGGCCAGGTCCGCGCCGCGGTCCGTGCCTTCTCCGCCCTCGACCTCCCGGCAGCGGACGTCCTGACGCACCTCGACAGCCTGGTGCAGAATATCGGTGCCGGGCCGGACGGTGCCCTCGTCAGCTGCGTCTACGCAATCTTCGAGCCGGCAACCGCCAGCATCACCGTCGCCAACGCCGGTCACCTCCCACCCGCCCTCGTCGATGCGTACACAGACGCTCGACTGCTGGAGGAGCCGGAAGGAATCATCCTCGGCATCGGCGGCCCACCGTGCACCGACGTTCGGTACCCGTTCCCGGCAGGCAGCACCCTCGCTCTCTACACCGACGGACTCATCGAATCCCCGAAGATTGACATCGGTCAGGGTGTCCGCCAGCTGCAGGCGGCCCTCGTCGCCACCGGCAGCTTGCCCGCCACGGCCGAGCGGCTACTCACCCTCATCGACCGCAGCGGCGGTTACGACGACGACGTCGCCCTCCTCCTCGTCCGCGCCACCGCACGCGCCACCACCTGGACAACCACCGTGGAGCCCGATCCACGGGCCGTCAAAGCCGCCCGCGACACCACCGTCGCCGCGTTGCGGCAGTGGGAGCTCACCGACAGCGTCGACCTTGTGGAGCTCCTCGTCAGCGAGCTCGTCACGAACGCCATCCGGTACGCGAAGACCCCCAG
Organism: Frankia sp. Mgl5; assembly: GCF_023242985.1. Classification (NCBI taxonomy): domain Bacteria; kingdom Bacillati; phylum Actinomycetota; class Actinomycetes; order Frankiales; family Frankiaceae; genus Frankia; species Frankia sp. Mgl5. The sequence goes on from NZ_JALKFY010000661.1 coordinate 1,685, forward strand.
CGACCTGACGCTACGCCGCGGTCGCCACGCCCTCTACGTCGAAATCGCCGATGGCGACAGCCGAGTGCCGCGCCTGCTGAACCCTTCCGCCGATGACGAGGGCGGCCGCGGGCTTCAGCTTGTCGCCCAACTCGCCACCCAGTGGGGAGCTCGTCCCACCCGCACCGGGAAGACAGTCTGGTTCGAACTCGACCTGACCGGCGCGGATAAGAAACGGTCAGAATAAGGGCGAGGACAGGCTGGCGGTCGAGGTGGCGAAGAGCAGCGCCTCGTCGGCGGCGAACAGGTCCGCCCGAGGGTCAGGGCCAGCCGCGCCGCACCATCCTCCACAATCACCACCCGCGAGCCACAGCCCCCGGCGATCAGCAATAAGGCAACAGAGTCCCACAGGCGATGTGATGCGTGTCAGCGGATTCCACATACGGTTGACATGGCCAACAGAGCAATGTTGTGGAGTGTGAACTGGTCTGCTGTTGATGCGCCGAGACCGTAGCGCTCTCCCATCGATGGGGTGGTGATCTTTCTGCTGGCAGCCATATCAGAGCAGCTGGCCTCGGCGTCACCGATGATCTGCGCGTCGGTTTTACCCTGCGCCAGTCGAGGAAATTCCTCACGGAATCTTCTGACATATGTTTCGGTGCCGTCCGAGTCGCCGACACCAGCTCCCGGGCTCGCCGATACATACGTTGTTCCGGCCGAGGGATTAATGGCCGAGTTCTCATCCGGGGCACTTGTCGTGTCACAAGCGGCTAGTGAAACCACGGAGATGGCGATAGCGATGAATGCTATTCGTCCGCTCAACCAAGAACGCCGTAGACCTTTAGAGTCGACGGGAGGTCGACTCGCCACGGCGGCTTCTTTTCTTTTCCTACAGAGATCCATGTCGTCAACCCTCTCTTATATGTCATATTTTTGCCTGAACCCGGGAAGGTTCACGGGCGGTCCCGAAAGATTTATCTCCGGCGTCGAGCAATGAGCAAGAAACCTGGTCTGAGATGAGTCAATCGTCTTTCATGCGCAACCGTTTGGGTTGCAGAGGAGGCGGTACGCGTTGCCCGCCGCAGTTCCCACTGATTAGCACGAGTCCTTGTCCGGCGGCAGGTGCGGTCGACGGGGGAACCGATATCGGAGACGGACGGGATCGGTCAGCCAGACCGTGCGGGATGGGTGTGCACGTCTGCGATCACGATCGGGTCGGTGGCGTCGGATGCGACATGTTCTGGAGGATCGCGTCGGCCATGCCGCGTTCGCCGCGTTCGTTGGGGTGGACGGAGGCAGCGGGGTTGAGGGGAATCAGTGGCTCGACCCAGCGGATGTCTCTCGCCGCGCAGGCGTCGCGGTCGAGGGAGGGCGTGTAGGTGTCGATGTACCCTGCGCCGGCGGCCTCTGCCTGCTGTCGCAGCATGGTGTTGAGCTCCTGTTCCTTCTGCCGCAGGTATGTGATGTCGCCGGTCGTGAGTCCCATAGTGCGTGCGCAACCGACGCCGTCGGCGGGAAGGATCGCCGGGTATCCCACGATGTACACGTCGGCCTGCGGAGAATGACGGGTGATTTCGCCCAGCGCGACGGAAAGATGTCGCCCTGCCGCCTGGATCTTCTCGTGTACCTCGTCGGTTCCGGCAGAGACGTACTTCTTCTTGCAGGGTGCGTCGTCCGAGACGCCGCCGGCGAGCGCGTTGTAGAGCACGCCGGCCCGGACGCACTGCTTGATCAGCGAGGTGAAGCCGATGTCGTTGCCGCCGATGCCGATCGTAACCAGCCGTACTGTGGCGGACAGGGCCGAGAACTGGGCCGGGTTGACTCCGTCCCCAGTGGACTGGGGCGAGGACAGGTCCGCGATCGTGGCACCGGAACAGCTCATATCCGTGAAGTCGGCTTCCTCGAGATCCAGCTGCTCGGCGATCAGCGTCGGGTAGTTGCGGTCGGAACGATCGCAGCCGCCAGGTTCTCCGGTCTGGGAGGGGATTCCGGGACCAGCGGTATAGGAGTCACCCAGGGCGACGTACTCCCCCCGCGCCGGAGCTGGAGCTGGAGTTGCTGTCCAACTCGGAACCGCTGTCGTGGTCCTCCCCGGAAGCGCTACGGCTGCCGCGGCTGGAGCTGAACCGCCGTCGTGGCGGTTGAGGGCAACCGCGGTGATCAGAGTGCCGCACGCGAGTGTGCAGACCAACCCGGCGCGTAGCTGGGTTCTTATCATTGCCTCCTACTTCCGTCTCGGATGGCACTTCTGATGTTTGACATGCGAACATGGAAGGTAACCGCCGGTTGCGAATGATGCTCCAGCGCCGACGGAGTCAGGCAGATGATCGCAGCTGCGAGGGAGTGGGCGAGCCGGCATGGGCCACGAGGAGCCGAACTTGAATGCCGGATCGGTTGGCGTGTTTTCTCGCGTTTCTGGCAGGGATCGTTCAGGCCTACCGATGCATGGTCTGGTGCGCCAGGTTCGGTTGGGCTGCGTGGGTCGGGGCTGTGTACCGCGGCCTGGGCATGCCGGCGTCCAGGCGCCGTGGGTCCGGCGGGGGCTACCGCCGGACCCACAGGCCCGCGCCGTGCACCCTTATTGCACAGGGCCCGGCGCATACGAGGGGCGGGGCTGGGTCATCCACGCCCTACTTCCGGATGGCGGCCTCTGCCGTCCGGTGGCCTACTGCGGCCCGCCAGGCGGTCGTGCATTTCTCGGGTTGTCCGGTCGACGAGGAGCAGCTACCGCATCTTCTTCGCGTCTGTTCTCGGGCACCTCTTCAGTTTGCCTGAACAGGGATCGCCGGTCGTCGTGCATTTGTCGACAACTGGATACTGCGAACGCAGTACGCCGGCCTTCTGCCCAGTACTCCTGATGGGGAGGAGCATGATGGCAGTTAACCGGCACGTTCGTGTCCGTGCGGGATAGGAATCGGCCAGCCAGCCGGGCGACTTCGGGTGTTCAGTGGCTGTGAGGTTCTGGCATCCATGCTGCCTCGACCTGTTTGCGGGTTCGAGGGGGCATCCTCCCCGGCTGGTGGTGTAGCGGGCTACACCACCAGCCGGGCACCGGATTCGCCGTGTCGCAGGCGACGTGCGTGCCAGCATGTCAGCGGTCCTGGTACTCCTACCCGGCGGATCGGTTTCCGGGACCGCACAATATGATCTCGGTCCGAGAACGGTATGCAGTGCCGCCGAGCTGAACGCGTCGTCGACGGATGCGGGCTGGCGAGGTTTCCTTGAGGCGCAGGCGACGGCACATGTACTTAAAAGGCCCGTCCCGCGGCGTTCGTCGCGCACGGGCCTGACCACGTAGGTCCGTCCTCCCTCGTGACGATCGCTGCCCCATGGCTGTCGCCCCGATTTCCATCAGGATCATGCCCGACAACGGCGGGGCCGACCTGTGTACCCGTGTGTGCCGCGGCAGGGTCGTGGCGCCGTCGGCGTCCTCGCTGACGGCGACGACCGCACCGATGATCGAGAAGATAGGCCGGGAGCGGGTGGCCGGGGAAAGGCTGACGAGGGGCGGGCCTCTGGGCGCGGCCCGTCGATCGTGCGTGCGGTGGTACAGAGAACCACGACCGGGTCGTGGGGCTACGGGGCGGTCAGACTGGTGGGGTGGTTTGTAGCAAGCCGGACTGGTAGGCGATGGCGACGAGCTGTGCCCGGTCGCGGGCTTCGAGTTTTGTCATGGCTCGGTGGACGTGTGTGCGGGCAGTCAGCGGGCTGATAACAAGGTGACGGGCGATGTCGTGGTTCGAGTAGCCCTTGGCGACCAGCACCATGACTTCTCGTTCGCGAGCGGTGAGCATCGTGAGGACTGTGGGGTTTGTCTGGACGGTGGTTGTGGGTTCGGGGGCGGCGAGGAACCGGGCGATGAGGGCGCGGGTGGCCGCTGGGGACAGGAGAGCGCCGCCGCCAGCGATGGTGCGGATGGCGGAGAGGAGTTCGTCCGCTCCGACGTCTTTACCGAGGAATCCGCTTGCTCCGACCCGGAGTGCCTGGGCGATGTATTCGTCGATTTCGAATGTGGTGAGGATGAGGACGCGTGTGGCGGCGAGTGTTTCGTCGCCGCAGATGGTGGCGGTGGCGGCGAGTCCGTCGGTGCCGGGCATGCGGATGTCCATGAGCACGACGTCCGGGTGGTGTTCGCGGGCTGCTGCGATGGCTTCGTGGCCGTCTGCGGCTTCAGCGACGACTTCCATGTCCGTGCACGAGTCGATCAGAATCCGGAAGGTCGCTCGCAGGAGGGCCTGGTCGTCGGCGAGGAGTATTCGGATAGTCATCGTCTTCCGTTTTCGTCGGAGTCCTGGGTTGTAGTGGCAGGACGGCGGTGACGTGGAATCCGACTTCGGGATGGTGCCCGGCCTCGAGATGTCCGCCGACGGATAGTGCACGTTCCCGCATGTTGATCAGGCCGAATCCACTGTTCGAGGACGGGATTGACTTCATCGTGTCGGGTCTGCCGCCTCCCTTGGCCGAAATTTTCTTCCCGCCACCATTAATGATCATCAGGGTGACACTGTTGGGAGCGTAGGTGATGTCAACGCATGCACTGTTGGTGGTGCCGTGTTTCGCCACGTTGGTGAGCGCTTCCTGCGTGATCCGGTATGCCGTGAGGTCGATGCCGGGGGAAAGCTGGGGTCGCTCGCCGCGGGTGTTGATGGTGACCGCGAGTCCGGCGGCGGTGAACGTGTGGGCGAGTTCGGGCAGTTGGGCGAGTGAGGGGGCCGGCTCCAGCGGCGCGTCCAGGTCGTCGCTCTGCCGCAGTAGGCCGACGGTGGCCTTGAGGTCGCGCAGCGCGGAGGAGGTGGTGGTGGTGAGGCTGGCGAGGATCGGTTCCGCCTGGTCGGGGCGGGTGCGGACGAGGTGTGCGGCGGTGCCGGCCTGGGCGTGAGCGAGGGTGATGTGGTGGGCGACGACGTCGTGGAGCTCGCGGGCGATGCGGGTGCGTTCCTCGGTCACCTGGCGGCGGGCTTCGGCCTCGCGGGTGCGTTCGGCGTATTCGGCGCGGGCTTTGACCGCGTCGAGGTAGTCCTGTCTGATCCGCCTGGCTCCGCCGAGTGACGCGGCCATCAGCATCCAGGCGGTCGGGCCGATGGTCTTGAGCTCCAGGGGGTAGCCGTCGGGGTCGGCGATCAGCGCCGTTGCGACCACCAGGGCGCAGGCGGGGATGACGATGCTCAGGGTGGTTCTGCGGTCGGTGTGCGCGGCCAGCCAGTAGAGCGCGGCCATCGCTGGGGCGATCATCAGGGAGGTGAGGAGGTAGCCGAGGCCGGCCAGGAGCACGGTGCAGGCTATGGCCACCACGGCGGTCGCGCGGGGATGGCGTTCGTGCCAGAGCAGGGCCGTGCAGGCGACGGCGGCAAGCAGGACCGCGGGGTATGGGGAGCTGTCGTGGGCGACGTGCTGGGGGTTGAGTCTGCTGGCGGGGCCGGCGGCTACGAAGGCCAGGAGCGCGATCATCACGGTGCCCGTGCGGTGATGGCCCTGGATGTGCCGCCACCGGCTGGTGATCGTCATATCGGGTTCCTGTCGGGTGCTGTGGCCGTGGTGCCCACGGTATGGGGCCCTGTCCGAGGGCGGCGGTGTTGCGCAGGCGATCCTCGGACGGGCGGTGCTCACCGTGCGGACGCGGATTCCAGGGCGACGGGCTCCTCGGGGCCGGTGGCTGGTGCAGGAGAGGCTGGCCGGCTCAGCGTCTCGCCCTCGACGTCGATGCGGGGCAGGACCCGGTCGAGGTGACGCGGGATCCACCAGGCCCGTTCACCGAGCAGCGCCAGGACAGCGGGGACGATCGTCATGCGGACGACGAACGCGTCGAGCAGGACGGCGGTGGCCAGACCGAACCCGATCATTTTGATGATCGGTTCGCTGGAGCCGATGAAGCCGGCGAAGACCGCCATCATGATCAGTGCTGCGGCCACCACGACACGAGCGCTGTACCCGAACCCAGAGGTGATCGCATCCCGGGCGTTCTCGCCATGTACGTGGGCCTCACGCATGCGTGCGACGAGGAAGACCTCGTAGTCCATGGCGAGACCGAAGACGATGCCCACCATGAAGATCGGCATCATGCTCATGATCGGTCCGGTCTGGTCGAGGCCGATGAGCTCCGCCAGCCAGCCCCACTGGAAGACCGCGACGACCGCTCCGAGGGCGGCCAGGACCGAGAGCAGGAACCCGAGGGCGGCCTTGAGCGGGATGAGGACCGAGCGGAACAGCACGAGCAGCAGCAGGAACGCCAGGCCCACCACGATGGCGAGGTAGGGGATGAGTGCGTCCTGCACCTTCTGCGCGATGTCGATGTTCACGGCGGTGGTGCCGGTGACCTGGAAGGTCGCGCCGGTGGCGGAGGTGACCGTGGCGCGTTCGGCGCGGATGGTGTGGACGAGGTCCTTGGTCGCCGCCTCGCTCGGGCCGGTCGCCGGCACAGCGGTGAAGACTGCCGTGTCGCCCGCGGTGTTGAACCGGGCGGCCGAGACGGAGACGACGCCCGGGGTGCCGCCGATCGTCTGGGTGATCGTGGTGACGGCCGCCTGCGCGTCGTCGGAACCTGCCGCGTCGACCACGATGGTCAGCGGGCCGTTGAAGCCGGGGCCGAAGCCGCGGGCGAGGTCGTCGTAGGCGCGGCGTTCGGTGGTGGAGGTGGGCTTCGCCTCGTCGCCGGCGGTGCCCAGGCGCAGGTCCAGGATCGGCAGGGCGATCGCCCCCAGCGCAAGTACGGAGAGGATGAGGACGGGCAGCGGGCGGTGCAGGACCAGGTTCGCCCAGCGGGTGCCCAGATTCGGCCCGCGGAGCTCGATCTTCTTCGTCGTCCTCTTGCGTGCGGAGCGTGGGAGCACAGCCCGCTGGAAGAACCCGAGAAGCGCCGGGACGAGGGTCAGCGCGACCAGGACGGCGACACCGACGGTGCCCGCGGCGGCCAGGCCCATCTTCGTCAGGGTCGGGACCCCGACGATGAACAGCCCGGCCAGGGCGATCACCACGGTGAGCCCGGCGAAGACCACTGACGACCCGGCGGTGCCGGCCGCGATCGCTGCGGCTTCCTGGGGCTCCAGCCCGCGGGCGCGTTCCTCCCGGTAGCGGGAGACGATGAACACGGCGTAGTCGATCCCGACGGCGAGGCCGAGCATCATCGCGAGGGTGCTGGTGGTCGAGGACAGGCCGAGGGTGCTGGCCAGGGTCATGATCGAGGCGATGCCGACGCCGACGCTGACGATCGCGGTCAGCAGCGGCAGCCCGGCCGCGGCCAGCGAGCCGAAGGTGACCAGCAGCACGAGCGCGGCGATCGCGATCCCGACGACCTCGGTCACCCCGCCCGCCCCCGGCCGGGTCGTCAACGCGTCCCCGCCCAGCTCGACGGTCAGACCCGCCGCCTGGCCGTCCGCGACCGCGCCCTCCAATCTGTCCTTGGTGGCGTCGGTGAGATCATCACTGATCGCCGTGTACGACACCGTCGCGTACGCGGTCGCCGCATCCGTGCTGACCGCCCCACCTTGGAAGGGGTTCACGGCGCTGGCGACCTGTGGACTGGCTGCCGCCTCCTCGACGACTCTCTCGACGGTGGAACGGTTCTCGGGCGTGGTCAGGGTCTGCCCTGGTGGGGCGACAAAGACGATGCGGGCGACCGCCCCATCCGCTCCAGTGCCCGGGAAGCGTTCGTCCAGCAGATCGAACGCTCGTTGGGATTCGGTGCCTGGCATGGAGAAGGCGTCCTCGGGAGCAGCGGGTGCCCTGGCCGCGCCGAAACCAACAGCAGCCAGCACCCCCACCCACAACAGAAGAACGTATCGGCGCCGCCGGAAGGAAAGACGGCCCAGCCGATAAAGAAAAGTCGCCACGGGGGAGATCTCCACATCTTCTCGGGTACACGAGAAGACTGCGCGAAACCGATGGGTCCCGTCGTCGTCCGCCTGCCGGCACTTCCGGCTACGAAGAACGCAGTACACGCGACCCGGCCCGTTCGGCCGACGGAGTACCTCCGGCCGCGCGGTGACTTCACCGGTGCCCGCCCGCCAAGTGCCTCGTCTCCGCCGAGACAGCGCTGGTTGTCGGTCCCGCCACCGTGATGTGCGCTGCGATGCAACGGGTCCGCCCCCCTGCAAGGCCAAGCGCCCCGCGACCGTCACACCCAAACCCGACTTCAGAAAGGATGTATACAGGCACGGCGAGTAACTGTCGAGGTGGTAGCGAGACATGCTTCTACTGAGCCTGCAGTAGCCGAAATTGACTGCCTCCGGCCGACGCGGAAGCGGGCCACCACGGTGCACAGTGGTCGAGGTCCCCCAACGTGACCAAGAACCGGCGTCCCGTCACCCAGCTTCGGGTTGGGCGCGACACACCATCAGCGAACGGCGATGCCGCGCCCAGGAACTCGACGCGGCGCGGAGGGGAGATGTTCGGTGAACCACAGACCCACCGGCGACGAACACAAACCCGCGGACACCGCTCACGACGGCTCCGCTCAGGCACCGGGCGGGAGACCTGGCGGGAGACCTGGCCCGGACGGCGACCGGCCTACCCGGGACCTGCACGGCCCGTCCCAGCCGGCGGCCCCGCCACAGCAGGCCCCCCATCGGCCGACGGGACCGCCGCCACCCGCCGACGCCTTCCGCCCGGGTCGACCAGTGCGTCCTCCGGCAGGAAGCGCGCAAGACGCGCCGGAGGTCACCCCGCCGCCGCACGGCGGGACAACGGAAATGATCGGCAGAGCCGGGACCGCCAGGAGTATCCCGACCCCGGGCATGCCAGCCGGGCCAGAGGCCCTGTGGAGGGAACGGATCCAGTCCATCCCACCCGCCGATCCCCAACCCGCTCACGCGGCCTGGGCCGACAGCGGAACCCACCCACCCACCGGAAGTCACATCGGTACGCAGACCGGCGACGACCACTACCGCCAGGCACATCCGGACGCGGAGGACAATGCCACCCCCGCAGGTCCAGGCGGTCACCCGCCCCCCGCCGACCCCGGAGACGGATCGGGCTCCCCGAAGCGCCGCCGATGGCGACGACGCCGACGGATCCTCGCGATCGGCGCGGTGGTCCAGCTCGTGGTGCTCGTGGCGGGCGACCGGTTCGCGGTCTCGGCCGCCGAGGACCAGATGGCCAAACAGATCGAGGCAAGCGTGACCGAAAGCCTCGCCTGCGACGTCGTCCCACCGACCGTGAGCAATGTCAGCATCGGCGGATTCCCGTTTCTCACCCAGATCATGTTTGGCACGTTCAAGAACATCGGAGTGAGCGTCGAGGGAATCCCAACACCCGGCCCCCGCATTTCCTCGGTCGAGGCACACCTCAAAGGACTTCACATTCCAGTCAAGAAAATCCTCACCAACAGTGTTGGTGAGGTTCCGGTCGACGATGTCGAGGCAACGGTCCATCTCGACTACGACGATGTGAACACGTTTCTGGCCGACCAGCCCGGAAAGATCCAAATCAACCCGGTGGACGGCGGAGAGCAGGTCGAGGTCTCCGGCACGGCCGACGTGCCGGTGCTCGGCGCCCAGGAGATCGGCGGCGTCACCACCTTCGAGATACGGGACAACAAACTCACCCTGGTCCCCTCCGAGCTTTCCCTGCGCGGGGGACTCGACTTCAGCATCCCCGTGCCCGGTGGCGTGGGAGAGCTCCTCCCCTCGGTCCCGATCCCCGTCGGAGGCCTGCCGTTCGACCTCAGCATCGTCGAAGCGTCAACCGACGCGTCAGGCCTGTCACTGACCGCGACAGCCAAGGACGTCGTCCTCCCCGAGGCGGAGACACGAACGCGCCAGTGCCCGCCGACGGACAACAGCGGGAACTGACCTCACGCCCTCCCGCTCAGGGACACCGCGGCGATGGGCACCTCGGCCACGAACCGGCCGGGAGACCGTCGCAGTTGGCACCGACACAACGGGTCCGAAAGTGGACGACCGCATGGTCGTTACCCCCCAGGGCGCTCCCTCCGGCACGATCGGCTACGCCACCGTGCTTGGGCGCAATGCGCGAATATCTACCGATCGAGAACGCTACACAAACGAGACCAGAAAAGATCGAGTGCCAGGATTCCCTCCATTCTTCTTTAGCGCGTGGTGTCCGAAATTCGACGGGCCATATCCGTCTCGGCCACCGCCTGCGTATCGCATGCACGTCCAGTAGGTGGAGTAAAGCGACAGGGACGACGAGCGCGGGGCAGTAAGCGGCTGGTCCTGAGGGATGAGGGCGGCATCACAATTTCCGGGGCCTGCCTGCGTATCGGATCGACCGGTAGGAACAGGGAGGTTGACGGGCGTGTCAGCAGAAGGACGTGAGATGCACCGAGGCAGCTCATGGTGAGCATCCTGTTTCCTGTACCCGACAGGGCGACGTCCGCGTCACCCAACGCCGCGCTGCCCCCACGGGACTCCTGGTGGCACAGGTCACGGATCGGTCGCCTGGCCTCCACGCTTCTGTTCCTCGCCAGCCAGGTACTGCTCCTTGATCTGCTCTACATGCTCTATCGGATGGGGCGGCATCTGGCCGTCGGCAGGGAAGCGCAAGCCCTCACGAACGCCCAGGATGTGTGGAACCTCGAACGACTACTGAACCTCCCTAACGAGTCCGCGATCCAACAGCTCGCCCTACATTCCAGCCACCTCCTCGAGCTGGCGAACCGCTTCTACGTCGGCGTCCACTTCCCGGCATCGACCACCTTCCTGCTCTGGGTCCTGATACGGCACCGCAAGGCATGGCCACGCGTGCGGACGGTCATCCTCGCCTCCACCGGGGCCGCACTGGTCATCCACATCCTCTATCCACTGGCACCACCCCGGTTCCTCCCACAGGCGCTGCCCCACGTGACCTTCGTGGACACCGGAACGGTCTTCGGTCCGTCCGCTTACACCGCGGGCGACACCGTGGCCAACCAGTACGCCGCCATGCCCAGCCTGCACGTCGGATGGTCGATCCTGGTCGCCTGGGGCGTGGTGGCGATCCTGCGGTCCCGGGCCCGATGGCTGATCATCCTGCATCCGCTGATCACCATCACCGTTGTTGTGATCACGGCCAACCATTACTGGCTGGACGGCCTGATCGGCGGTGCTCTGGTCGTCACGGCGGTCCAACTGACCCGGCCCGAGGTCCAGGCCCGGATACGGCTATGGCGCATCTCAGTCGGAGAGCATCTGTGCGGACGGTCCCACGGCCTTGACTCGATGGCCGCCAGTACGCCCCCCTGGGCAGACGACCTCGACGGGGCATGGCGCAGCGACCCGTGGACGACCGACGTCAGGACCCAGGAGAACCGCGGCGCTGCGGCCAGTACGGCTGTCGCCGATGCCGGTAGCGCCGTCGGCGATGCCGCGACAGACCCAGCCGCACAGCTGGCCTTGCCCCCTGCCCGTACGGGCAGGCCGTCGCCGTAGCTACCGAACCTGCACAGGCACCCCCGCCGGCTGCGCGGCGCCACACGAGCGCGACGATTCCGACTCAGTGGAGTCCACGCACGTGGTGTACGGATCGTGATCGTCTAGCGACTCGCCGGAGTGGCGGTCCGTGACGTAGAGC